>JAIVTC010000201.1:0-7194 GCA_048629055.1 Candidatus Bathyarchaeota archaeon | reverse complement strand
TTCGTCAACCGATCCAGCCTCAACCGCTGCCGATCATCAAACAGGCGTTTCGAACCACTCCAGATGGCAGCCATACTGCCAAGCCCTGTGCCCGAAGCGATCAAAAACATGATCAGCAGCTGATACTTGGCTGCCTCCAGCGGCGGACTTCCCGCCAGAATCTGTCCGGTCATCATCCCCGGCAGGCTGACGACGCCGGCTGCCGCCATGCTGTTGATGATTGGAATCAGTCCCGAGCGCAGCGCATCACGGCGGATGCTGCCAATGGCTTGCCGGGCATCATGTCCCAGCAGCAGCTGTGCTTCTATCTGCTGTCGCTTGTCCCATGCGGTACGTGTGAGGTTGTCAAGACTCAGGGCAATCCCTGTCATGGTGTTCCCAAGCAGCATGCCGAGCAATGGAATCGCATACTGGGGCATATACCAGGGATCCGGCTGCAGAATGACCCACAGGGTGATCAGTGCAACGCTGAATGAGGAGAGAAACATCGACAAGGCGCCGATGCCATATCCCCACAAGCCGGTAAAACGCCGTTGCTGGCGGGACATCACCTCAAAACCGGCCACCGATAGCATCAGCAGCGCCAGCAGGCCGATGAAAAATGGATTTGACTGTGCAAACAGCAATTTCAGCACAAATCCTATCAGGATCAACTGCACTGCACTGCGCAGTGCGGCAATCAGCAATTGTCGCTCTACTCCAAGCTGCAAGCGCCACGAAAGCAGCGCCAGCAATATCACCAGAGATGAGGCGAGAGCAAGATCGAAGGGTGTCAGGGTGATCAGCGTCATGTTTGAACCACCTGTTTGTCATGGATCTCAAAATGGCGCATGCCGACGCGTTGACGCTGCTGCGGATCATGGGTGACCCACAATATCGGAGCACCGCTGCGCTGCTGATATTTGAGTATCCACTCTTCAACCAGCTGCGTATGGTGTGGATCAAGATTGGCTGTGGGTTCATCCAATAGCAAAATTTGCGGCTGCTGCTGCAGCATTCTGAATACGGCGAGCCGCTGGCGTTCGCCGCTGGAGATGTGTGCGACAGGGGAGTGCAGAATCGTTTCCGTCAGTCCAAGAGCCTCCAGCTGTGGCGCTTCAGCAAAATGCTGCCCGACAAGCTCTTCCCACCAGGAACTCTCCGCAGGCAGATAGCCGACTTTGCGCCTCCATTGCGGAGCAGGCATCTCATCAGCAGCCATATCTCCAAGCCAGGCTGTACCGTTGTGGGGATCCAGGTCGGCAATTGCTCTCAGCAACTGGCTCTTGCCGCTGCCTGAAGGACCTGACAGCGTCACGGTCTCGCCCTCGTCGATTACCAGGTCCAGTGGTTCGAGGATCAGAGGAGAGAAGTGTTTGAGTCTGAGTAGTGGCATTAGCAGGAATAAATCTGTAGTTGTGGTCACCGGGGTGTCAATAATCACCTGTGCTCGACTTTGCATAGGATGTGTCGAGGAACGAGGCGCATCAATACGGCATTTAATCGATGCGCTTGGCTACCGCTCAACACATCCTATGAAATGTTGTCATGCATGGAGTTATTCACCAATTTTTTTAAAAACCAGATCCCAAACCCCATGCCCCAGGCGTTGTCCGCGCTGCTCGAATTTGGTCAGCGGTCGTTCATCTGGACGCTCACAAAAGCAGCCGGCGCCAGCGGTATTCTCAAATTGATCGGATTGCGACACAACCTCCATCATCTGTCGGGCATACTCCTCCCAGTCGGTAGCTGCATGGAAGATACCCCCCTTGCTGATCAGGCGAGCCATCTGCTGCATGAAGGCAGGCTGTAAAATGCGACGTTTGCGGTGCTTTTTTTTGTGCCAGGGGTCCGGGAAAAAGAGCATCACAGCAGAAAGTGAATCGTCCGGCATCGCTTTCAGAACTTCGGCTGCATCATGGCAGACAATACGCACGTTGGTCAGCCCAATCTCCTCGATTTTCAGCAGCAGATGCCCCACCCCGGGGCGATGAACCTCTATGCCGACATAGTTGGTGTGCGGATGGCGCTGTGCATAGTGGGCAAGCGACTCCCCGTTTCCAAAACCAATCTCAACAACAACAGCATGATCGTTATCAAACAATTGCCGGGGATCTAAGTGCTGGCCATCAACAAAATCGACGCCCCACAGAGGCCAAAGCCGTTCAAACGCTTTGTGTTGCCCCGGAGTAAGTCGCCCCTGGCGCAGAACATAACTGCGAATAGGCCGATGCTGTTTTTGCTGTTCTGACATGCAGCGCATTTTATCACTGCAAGAACAACAGCGCCGGGTAAATGCTAATCCAGATTCTGCACAGATCTGAACAATGCATGGGCTTTTTCAGAAGTCACACAATGAACTTCGCGCGCTGCGCATGGTGTAATAAACTGAGGCAGGATGCCGGCAGCGGCCATGGATGTATTTACGGTATTTTCCGGAAGATATATCCGACAGCAGTGACGATCCCGAATCTACTGAATCGTTACGAAAATGATGAGCTATTCAGAGGTCATGATTATTTTCTCCAAAAGCGGATTACCATCAATATGGATGCCATCCCAGCCAAAATGGATGAAATTACGGATATTGGCATGGTCATTACCCTCGGGATCTTCCAATACATGCCGATAATGCTGCCCGAACGCAGCAAGAGTCTGCTGTTCGTTAAGGTGGTGAAGCATGGCAAAGGCAAACAGCTTGCATGACCGTTGATTCTGATCCACTGCATTGTTAATCGCATCATGACCAATACCATTTGAAAAAGCTGTGGGTGTGTGGCTGTAATGTGTATCGATGACATGCAGTGTCTCCTCGAATGCCAGGGAGTCATCTTTTTCAAGACGTTCGATAAAAGCAGCGATTGCATCAGGCATTATTCATCCTGTAATGTGAGTTGGATTGTGAGGGATTCTATTACATACTGATAACCTTGAGTGGTGCCAAAATGAAAAGAGGCAGTTCCTGATGAAAATAGGATATATCGGTCTTGGTCTGATGGGGCGGCCATGTGCAATGCACCTGCACAGTGCGGGCTATCAACTCGCACTTTACGCGCGTCGCCCGGCAACCCTGCTTCCCTTTGAAGCAACCGGGGCAACAGTCTGCATGGCTCCGGCAGCAGTTGCTGCTGAAGCTGACGTTGTATTTGTGAACGTCTCTGACACACCTGATGTTGAACAGATTGTCCTCGGTAAGGATGGCATTATCGAGGGTGCGCGACCTGATTCTGTCGTTATCGACATGAGTACAATTTCACCAGTCAAGACGCGTGAAATTGCTGCACAATTGAAACATCGTCACATTCATATGCTCGATGCGCCGGTATCAGGCGGAACCAGCGGTGCAGAGTCCGCCTCACTCTCAATCATGGTCGGAGGGGGCAAGGCGATCTTTGAACGTATTCTTCCCCTGCTTCAAGTGATGGGTTCGAATATCGTCCACATTGGAGAAAATGGCGCCGGGCAGGTTGCCAAGGCCTGTAATCAGATAATGATCACACAGACGATTGCAGGAGTCGCCGAAGCATTCTGTCTGGCCGATGCGATGCGTGTCGACAAGTCAAAAATACGTGAAGCATTGATGGGCGGCTTTGCCAACAGCCGCATACTCGAGGAGCATGGGCAGAGAATGATTGACGAAAACTACGCGCCGGGCTTCAAGGTCGGTCTGCACCACAAGGACATGGCAATGGTGCTTCAGACAGCCGGCGCACTGGGTGTTGCACTTCCGGGAACAGCGATCAATGCGCAATGGCTGAGCGCGTTGGTCGGGCAGGGCGATGCAGAGCTGGATTCATCAGCTCTCTACAAGATAATCAAAAAGCTCAATGCTTCCGGTTGATTGTCGAACAGCAAGGAGAGACAGTGCATAAAGGATCAAGGTAACTTCTCAATAAGCCCGTGCTGGGTCTTCATTATTCGCTATATTGTCATTTCGACCATCGGGAGAAATCTGAAAGCACTGGATATAGTGAACAAATTCAAGATTTCTCCCTTCGGTCGAAATGACAAGTAATTTTGCACGTGATTATTGAGAGCTTACGAATCAAGCAAGGCGTCAAATCCCGGATGAATCTCAGAGTGAGAGAACACTGAGGCATTGCAATGGATCAGGAGCCTGCCGATATCCAGACACAAACCCACTAATTACATGTGTAGTGAGACGTAACTAGGAGGCTGTCCGAGAATAGGGGCCGTAGCGAGGGAGCGCCATTTTGAGTCAGATTTTTCGTGCATTTGAGGCGAATAGCAGCGCTATTTAACGATAATGGACGGAAAATCTGGCCAAAAGGGCGTTTCCACAGCAGGTCTTCTATTCTCGGACAGCCTCCTAGTACAGGAGTGCATAAATATCTACAAGCAGAAGGGCCAGAAAAATCTCGTCATTCCGGCATGTTTTTAGCCGGAATCCATGTCTATTCGGTAACTTCTCAATAACCCCGTGCATTGTATCAAATAGTACTGGACTCCCACGGCCTATGGGGCTATATTCAACCCCATGGAATCACCACGCACGATTCAAGGCCGACAGATTGGAGCAAACGAACTCGCGTCGATTCGCGACCTGATCTCCTCACATCCTGACTGGCACCGCACCCGCATTTCACAAGAGCTCTGCCGGGAGTGGAACTGGTGCAATGAAGCTGGCCAACTCAAAGACATCGCCGCCCGCAGCTTGTTGCGGAAACTTGACCACCAGGGATTGATCCAACTCCCTGCACCAGTGCGTTCCGCCAACAACGCTTTTCGCAACCGTTCTGATCGACAGGGTACGCTGGAGTTTGAATCATTACGGATCGAAGGCCGCCTCTCTGATCTCCAGCCCCTCCGGATTCTCCAGGTCACTCGGAAACAGGATGTACAACTGTTTCGCACGCTTCTGCAGCAACACCACTATCTGGGCTACAGCGGTCCTGTCGGTGAGAATCTGAAGTATCTGGTCTATGATCGCCAGCAACGTGTGTTGGGCTGTCTGCTCTATGGCGCTGCCGCCTGGCGCGTCGCCAGTCGCGACCGGTTCATCGGCTGGGATGAGGCTGCACGCAAGTGCGGCTTGTCCCGCATCGCCAACAACATGCGTTTCCTCATCCTGCCCGACATCCGGGTTCCGCACCTTGCCAGCCATCTGCTGGCGATGATCAGCCGGCGCATCAGCAACGATTGGCAAGCGAAATATGGCCATTCGATTCTGTTGCTGGAGACCTTCGTCGAACAACAGCGTTTTGCAGGCACCTGCTACAAGGCAGCAAACTGGATTTCTGTGGGTGAGACGACAGGCCGCACCCGCAACCACAGCAACGGAGCCCCCATGGCGCCTGTTAAATCTGTCTGGCTTTACCCGCTGCATCGCTCCTTTGTGAAGCGGCTTGCCGGACCAGTCATGATGCCGGATGGTGCATGATCCCTTTCAAGACGATCCCCCCATCCATTCCGTTGGCAGAACAGACGCCTACGGTACGTTCGCTGCTCTCCATCATCGAACAACAACAGACCATCATCGGGCAACTCCAGTCACAGGTCGAACAACTCCAACTCCTCAACGAACAACAACAAGAGAGCATACTGCAGCAACAGGAGCGTATCGGTGTGCTGGAGGCCGAGGTCGCGCGAATCAAGAAGCTGCCGAAAAAACCGAACATCCGCCCCAGCACTCTTCCCAAGGATGACGACGATGATGAACCGGATGATCCAGGGAAAAGTGGAGATGACGCAATCGGGAAACCCGGCAAATCGCGCAAGCGCAAAAAAAGCCTGACCATCCACAACACCAAAATCATCAAGCCCGACAACCTGCCCGCGGGATCACGCCTGCTGGGGTATGAGAACTACACAGTCCAGGATTTGCTGATCCAGCCCTACAACACCCGTTACCGCCTGGCGCGCTATCTGACTCTTGATGGCAAGCGATTGAGCGGCGTTCTCCCTGAAGTATTACAGGGCAAGCACTTCGGCACTACCCTCGAAAATTACATCCTCTACCAGCATCACCATCAGCGCGTCACGCAACCGCTGATCCTGCATCAGTTGACTGAATGGGGAGTCGATATCTCCAGTGGAAAGATCAGCGACATCCTCACTGAAGACAAGGAGCCATTCCATACGGAAAAGGATGAACTGCTCACTGCCGGAATCAACAGCAGCAGCTATCTCCATGTCGATGACACCGGCAGCCGCCACGACGGCAAAAACGGTTATTGCACCCATATCGGCAATGACACATTTGCCTGGTTCTGCAGCACCCGATCGAAAAGCCGCATCAACTTTCTTGAACTGCTGCGCGGGCCGGTGCTGGATTACACCATCAATACGGCCGCAATCCATTACATGCGTGCACAAAAGTTACCCCAAGAGCCGCTGGAGGCGATTATGCAGAGCAAAGCCCGGCTCTTTGATGATGAAGCGGCCTGGAAGAATCACCTGAAGGGACTCAAAATCACCAACAAGCGACATAGTCGTATTGTGACGGAAGGCGCATTACTCGGCACGCTGAATGCCTGTGGTTACCCGCCGGATCTGGTCATCATCAGTGATGACGCCGGACAGTTCAACGTGCTTGCCCACGCATTATGCTGGGTTCATGCGGATCGTGTCTTCCAGCGTATTGTGCCGCTCAATGACAGGCATGCAAAAGAGTTGGAGTGGGTGCGCACCCAGATCTGGGAGATCTACGCGGATCTGAAACGCTACAAGCGCAATCAGGATCCAGAGCTGAAGAGAGCGATCGAAGCGCATTTCGACGAACTGTGTCGAACCAGAACCTCTTTCGCCACCCTCAACCAGGCGCTCAAGCGGCTGGCAAAAAACAAAAAGGAGCTGCTGCTGGTGCTGAAACGTCCGGACATCCCGCTGCACAACAACCTCAGTGAACGCGATATCCGCGCCTATGTCATCAAGCGGAAGATCAGCGGCAGCACCCGCTCGGAAAACGGGCGGCGATGTCGTGATACTTTCACCAGTCTGATCAAGACTTGCCAAAAACAGAAGATCAATTTCTGGAACTATCTTGCCGATCGGCTCAAGAAGGAGAACCTGGTTCCCTATCTGCCGGACTTGCTCAGTGGTCAGGTATGCCTTGTACCGGGTGCCTGATTGCACGGGGTTATTGAGAAGTTACTATAATCTTCAATAACCCATTGAAATTCATACAAAAGGAGTCCTCTGTCCGATGTTTATTCTACGCGATTTACTCCCTCCTCTCCAGCAGGCATTTTCCAA
>JAIVTC010000200.1:0-8280 GCA_048629055.1 Candidatus Bathyarchaeota archaeon | reverse complement strand
CCCCCTGATGCGTAAACAGGTGGCCGTTGCGCGCATTGCGCGTCGGCATCACGCAGTCAAACATATCGATGCCGCGCTGCACCGCCTCGACGATGTCCTCGGGCGTACCCACCCCCATTAAATAGCGCGGCTTATCCGCAGGCAGGCGCTCACACAGATGGTCGAGAATCCGCCAGCGATCCTCAGGGGGCTCACCCACAGATAAACCGCCGACAGCAAAACCATCGAAACCAATCTCCATCAGGCCATCCAGGGATGCACTGCGTAAATCCTCGTAAACGCCTCCCTGCACAATTCCAAATAATGCAGCAGGGTTGTCGCCATGCGCCTCTTTACTGCGTTTTGCCCAGCGCAGCGAGAGCTCCATCGAGCTCTTCGTCTCCTCACGGGTTGCAGGATAGGGCGTGCATTCATCAAAAATCATAACAATATCTGAGCCGAGTGCGCGTTGAATCTGCATCGACTCTTCAGGCCCCATGAATACCTTTGCCCCGTCGACAGGCGAACGAAAATGGACGCCTTCCTCAGTGATTTTTCGCATCTTGCCAAGACTGTAGACCTGGAACCCTCCTGAATCAGTCAGTATCGGACGCTGCCAGTGTGTAAAATCATGCAGATCCCCATGCGCCTGAATGATTTCGGTTCCGGGTCTCAACCACAGATGGAATGTGTTGCCGAGTATGATCTGCGCACCCATCCCCTCGAGCTCTTCCGGGGTCATTGCCTTAACGGTTCCATAGGTGCCGACTGGCATAAACGCGGGCGTATCTATAATGCCTCGCCTGAACTCCAGCTGATTTCTACGTGCTTTTGCATCGGTTGCAAGATTTCGGAATTCCATAGTAAAAATAGTGTTGAATTAAGAATAAAAGAATATTAGAATATGCTTATGTGCTGGATTCCTCCTCCTTTATTCGGCACATACCTCCATTCTCCTTTGGTGGTTTTAGCGCGGCAGCTTCTGCCGCGCTTTTTTTTTCCTCTTGAAATACACTCAAAAGCTGTCATTTCGACTGAAAGGAGAAATCATGAACGCATAAGATCTCTCACATTCGTACGAGATGACAAAACTCACTATTTACGCGTTCTGCAAAAGGCCCCAGATTCACAATAGACGGACTTTCCAGGAAAACACAAAAAAACTTGACAAACATTTTTATTATATTAGAATGTACTCATGTTCTGAATTTCTCCTCCTTTATTCAGAACATATTCCTCCATTCTCCTTTGGTGGTTATTATTTGGCGCGGCAGTTTCTGCCGCGCTTTTTTTTGCCTTTTAATCCTTGCCAGAAACCCGGCAAGCCCTCAATAACCCACTACTGTGCAGCTTACAACTCCCTCGACGCGAGAAAGCGCACATCCGGCCAACGCTCTTCCGCCAGGCTCAGATTGACGCGTGTTGGCGCCAGATAGACCAGTTGATCATCGCCATCGAGCGCCAGGTTAGCATGATTTTTGATTTTGAACTGCTCAAGCATCTTTGCATCATCACACTCGATCCAGCGGGCAGTTGCTATCGGTATTGCCTCGACAATGGCATCCACGCTATATTCACCTTTGAGGCGATGCACCGCAACTTCAAACTGCAGCACCCCGATGGCGCCGAGAATCATGTCGTTGTTTTTCAGCGGCCGGAACACCTGGGTTGCCCCCTCCTCACACAACTGTAGAACCCCCTTTTTCAGCTGCTTCATTTTGAGTGGATTCTTCAGCACCACGCGTCTGAACAACTCCGGTGCAAAATAGGGAATACCTTCAAATTTCAGCTCTTCACCTTCAGTGAAGGTATCGCCAATCTGAATGGTTCCATGATTATGCAGACCGATGATATCTCCGGGAAAGGCCTCTTCCACCTGTGTGCGTTCGCCTGCCTGGAAGGTGAGCGCATTGTTGACCTGAATCGTTTTACCGATACGCACATGCTTCATCTTCATCGCCTTGCGGTAACTCCCTGAACAGACACGCAGAAACGCAATGCGATCCCGATGCGAGGGATCCATATTCGCCTGTATCTTGAAGATAAAACCGCTGAATTTTTCATCTTCAGGTTTGACTTCGCGTTTTCCCGCCTGACGCGGCTGCGGCGGTGGAGCATATTCGACAAAAGCGTCCAGCAGCTCTTTGACACCGAAATTATTGATCGCCGAGCCAAAAAAGACCGGCGTAAGCTCGCCCTTCAGATAGGCTTCCAGATCCAGTTCATGGCTGGCGCCGCGCACCAGTTCGATCTCTTCACGCAACTCTTCCGCCATATCACCGATGGCCTCATCGAGCTGTGGATTATCGAGGCCCTGAATGAGATCTCCAGTCTGGATTTTTCCGCCATGGCGTGCGCTGAAGAGATGCGTTGTCTCTGTGCGCATATCGAACACTCCGACAAAGCGCTTTCCCATACCGATCGGCCAGGTCACTGGCGAACATTTGATCTTCAAAACATCCTCGATCTCGTCCATAATTTCGATCGGATCACGCCCCTCGCGATCAAGTTTGTTGACGAAGGTCAGGATCGGCGTGGTGCGCATGCGGCACACCTCCATCAGCTTGATGGTGCGCTGCTCAACACCCTTGGCGATATCGATCACCATCAGTGCGGAATCGACTGCCGTCAGGGTGCGGTAAGTATCTTCCGAGAAGTCGGCGTGGCCGGGAGTATCCAACAGATTGACGACAGCATCCCTGTAGGGAAACTGCATCACAGAGGAGGTGATCGAGATACCACGCTGTTTCTCCATCTCCATCCAGTCCGAGGTGGCGTGACGCGCGGCCTTGCGCCCCTTGACGCTGCCCGCAAGCTGAATGGCGCCGCCGAAAAGCAGCAGCTTCTCGGTAATTGTCGTTTTACCCGCATCCGGGTGGGAGATAATGGCAAAGGTGCGTCTTGCCGAGACTTCAGATTTCTGTGACATGCGGGGATAGATTCAATGGTTGATGTGTTGAACGACTGCGTATGCTGTGTTCCGGCGCATATGATAACCTTTTTTGCAAAGTTACGTCGTTTCTACAATCTGAAATCAGCAGATAGCCTGGGCCAATGCACTCTCAAACTATCCTTGTGCGCTTCTCGCATCGGTAAGTCTTGAAGTGGACGATCGAGATATTTCCGATCCACATGTTGTGTCAATGTCATCATCGGCTGAATCTCCTCCGGGCAAAGCTGCATACTCAGGCTCGAAGGTTAAGATATTCTTGCCACCGGAACAGTGCGTGATGACACCGATGCGCCGATCATGCAGATTCAAGTGCAATGCTTCGACCGTTTCTCTCCATGACTCGGTCACACTCATGATTCCTCATCCTCAAGGTCACTGAGCAGAGAGTCCCACGAACTACGGTCAACTAAACTCCCGCTATAATCATCCCCTCACTGTTTGTCATCGCATTGATCAGCCCCCCCACCATCCTCAATCCGCTGGTACTGCTGCTGGGACATGCCAATTTTCATCAGCATATCTTTTTGGTTCATCGATAAGCTCTTGCACTGTTTACACAGTCCGTCTGAAAGTTCAGTCAGGTTTTTCATGACCACAGATGAATCAAGTCAATACAAACAATATATTTATTGTATATGGGGAATAAAACAGCAAACGTACTGTCTATGAGATAATCCCGGTAGGCGATGGTCATTGCCGGAGTGACCTGGCGCAGTGCGTCGGGGAGCTGATCTCACTCAGCTGGCAGAATTGACGGAACACCGTCCGGTAGGCCTGTCGGGTCTGTTTGGAGAGGAAGTTTTTCAGCCACAGGCTTTCGTGGTTGACGAGTTCATGGGCTGTGAGCCAGTAGCTGGCTGTTGGAGGAGGCTTTTAACGGGAAGATCGAGGGCTGTTTTCGAGGGCATTTTTAGGTGACATAAAGCATGGAACCTATAGTAGCATGGGGGAAATACCTGCCTTGCGGATTCATCAGAGAGTGAGTCACTTGGGGAAGAGAGGTGCTATATTGCCAATGTGACTTGCGTAACTACAAAGTTATAACTACAATTCAGTATGCATATCGACTGGGACGAGCAAAAAAACAAACTAAACCAGGCAAAACACCGAGTGAGCTTCGAACTCGCTCAGCTTGTTTTTGATGATCCGCATCAAGTGTCTATTCAGGATCGACACGAAAACAGTGAGGAGCGTTGGCAGACGCTTGGAATGGTTGGCGGAACAGTGGTGCTACTCGTAGCACATACCCATCAAGATAAAGCGAGCGGTGAAGCTATTCGTATTATTTCTGCACGAAAGGCAACCAGACATGAGCGGCAACATTATGAAAAATGTATCGGATAAGATGGCGGAAGAACTGAGTAAACTGGCAGAACTGCCAGATGCGCAGATTGATACCCGTGATATCCCGGAGATCAAAGACTTCAGCAATTCTGAAATTGGGCAATTCTATCGCCCGGTAAAAAAACAAGTGACACTGCGTCTGGATGCAGATTTGCTTTCCTGGTTCAAAGGGCAGGGAGGTAAATACCAGACACGGATAAATGCGGTATTGCGTGAATTTATGGAAACACACAAAACCACCTGAATAGGAAAGCTAAAACACCTACTCATTCATTAGGCATTCGAATAACCGTTCTATACTCTATGCAGACATTGGAGTGTCAACGTCCAAAGGCGTCTGTCGAGTCAAACAGTGTCAGATGATTCTCCCATGATTAGAAAATTTGATGTTATCTATATCTGCTAACATTGTCACTGTTGAATAAATCTGTTGATCCGAATGCAAACCATGAACTGCCTAGAACGATTGATCCACCAGTTACACGATTGGGAAGTGTCGCACGATGGAGAGTCTGGAAAATGATGGATTTTGCGTTGCTTGCTCTCTGCTTCTCAGGCATTTTCCTGCTCTTGTTCCTGATCTTGTTCTTCACGTTGGAAAAGGGCGATGCGGGAAAGATCGCCTGCTTTGCTGTTTTTCTCGCTTGGCTACTCTATTCGGCCTACGAGGGCATCTACATCCCGCAATGGATGGAAACGATCAGCGGGGCACCGATTCGAGTAGATTTGCTTCTCTTCATTCCAGCACTCATCGTAAGCAGTGTTGTCGCTATCATCCTCTCGGTTGTCGCTATCATCCGCTCAGCCAAGGCGAAAGCGGCGCGAGAGAATTTGTAACATTGAAATTTAGGGGTCGCCGGTTTGAGACGAAGATTGAATTGACGAGTTCGGGGAACACTTTCTCGTCAACAAGAAAAATGCTCTCAGACAGCAATATGTACCGCTTCGCTCTGCTTATTGCTGCTGGTGATTTGCAGCAACATTATCAATGATCCAAGAATGACCGTTGGAGCAACCACCACTGTTCACTGAATCAGCAATCTGAACAGATTTGGAGGGGGTAGTGAACGGCAGGTCCATACTCATGGCCGTCATTCACCTGCCATTGAACATAACCCCCTCTTATGCGCTATCTCTATCAGCGGAACAGGTCTGAATGCGAACCGGTACGCTCAAAACGCACAACATCTCCTATGATGCGGTAAATCAGCAGCCAGTCCGGCTCGATGTGCAGATCACGGCAACCCTTCCAGTTGCTCGTTAAGGCATGATCCCTGTAGACGCCCGGCAGTGCTTTTTCCTCGACCAGCAGCTGCATAGGCACTTTGATTTTCGCCATATCCTGGCCGCGTTTTTTCGCACGTTTCAGATCCCGTTTGAATTGGCCGGAATATTCTGGGTGCCGCATTCTATTCAGAGATCAAGCTGATCAAACAGATCATCCGCATCTGCGGCGCGATAGACCTCCTCACCTCGTTCACTCCTGCGCAAGGTCTCTGCTGTCTGCTTGTTCGGCAACTTCACATCAAACGGAATGCCACGATGGAGTTCGATTTGCCGGTAGAACAGCCGGATGGCTTCAGATGCACTGATGCCGATACTCTCCAGTATGTGCTCCGCGCCGGCCTTCAGGTCTGCATCAATGCGCGTATGAATAACAGCGTTTTTAGACATGGTTAAAAATCCTTTGTTGGTCACCGCAATTGTATCACGAACGTGATTCATATTTCGTTGCTATAGCTGATGACGCATGGAAAAATCAGGTCAAGGCCCACCTGGGTTGCCAAGCTGGCTGTTTTCAACAGTTTCAAGCAGATTTGTTGGAATCTGCTGTAGGGTGGCCGTACAACAGCAGATCGAAAAAGCAGAAAGAGAAACAGCTGTCGTCAGGGAAAAAACTCAGGAGGCGCAACGGAACAAGGGCGCGTTGAGGGATAACTGATCGCGGCAGAGAAGTTGATTTTGCAATTGCAAAAATATGCTGAAGAAAATCGTAACGATTCAGTAGTACGAGATTAAGGAACAAATAACATCGACAAATCGAAAGCATGCAGGTGCTTGGTGAGCGCCCCCACAGAGATGTCATCGACGCCTGTCCCGGCAAGTTCCCGGATGCCCTCGATAGTGACACCGCCGGAAACTTCCAGCCTGGCGCGCCCCTGGTTCAGGGCAACAGCGCGTTGCAGATCATCGATTGAAAAGTTGTCCAGCAGCACCCGCTTTGCACCGGCACCCAGCGCCTGCTGAAACTCCTGCAGGGACTCGACTTCGATCTCGCACTCCACACCGGGGAAATCCTGCTGCGCACGCTGTAGAACAGCAGCAATCGAACCTGCTGCCTGTATATGATTCTCCTTGATGAGAATGGCGTCATACAGGCCGATGCGGTGATTGTGACCGCCGCCGCAGCGCACCGCATATTTTTGCGCCAGGCGCAGGCCGGGTATGGTTTTACGCGTATCCAGAATTCTGACACCGGTGCCTGCAACTGCCTGCGCATAACGGGACGTCTGTGTCGCCGTACCTGAGAGGCTCTGTAAAAAATTGAGCGCCGTACGCTCTGCAGTCAACAAAGATCGCGCTCTACCATCGATCAGACAGAGTTGCTGGTTTTCCCGGATCCTGTCGCCATCAGCGACCTGCCACTGAATCTCAACATCGGCATCGATCTGCCTGAAGACTTCGTCAAACCAGCCGAGACCACAGATGACGCCCGGCTCACGGGCAATCACCTGCGCTTGAGCCGCAAGTTCTTCAGGCAGTAGTGCGGCTGTCAGGTCACCGTTGCCCACATCTTCGGCAATCGCCCCGGCGACCTGGCGCTGGATCTCCCCTGCCGGTGGTAGTGTGTGTTGATCAATCAACAGCAATCAGCTCCACATCAAAAATCAGGGTGGCATTGGGTGGAATCACGCCACCGGCGCCTGCAGACCCGTATCCAAGCTGCGGGGGAATCGTAAGCTTGCGTTTGCCGCCAACCTGCATACCGGCAACACCCTCGTCCCAGCCGCGAATGACCTGCCCCTTGCCGAGAGCAAAGCGAAAAGGTTCATTGCGATCGACGCTGGAGTCAAACTTTGTGCCATTCTCCAAATATCCGCTATAGTGCACCGTCACCATTTTCATGGCCACGGCCTCATCGCCCTGCCCCGCTTCCAGCTCCTCGATCTTGAGACCCGAGTCAGTGATTTTTGCTGTCATGTTAAACTCCAAAAAATAAATAGCCTGTTATTGTATGCCAGCTATAGTGTTGAAGTGTAACTTTTCAATAACTCCGTACATGGCAACAATTCATAGGATGTGCTGAGTGAAACGAAGCGCATCAAATTGGCACAGATATTGATGCGCCTCGTACCTCGACACATCCTATGCAGAATCGAGCACTAAGATCTCTCTGCCGTACATGGATGTACAAATGCCGTGAGGGCAGGATGCACAGGAACGGCCTGCGTCGAGATGACAAACCTGTGTCAGTCCTGACTGATCTGCGTCGAGATGACAAACTGAAAACCCGAAAAAGAAGGATGCCAACAAGCAGATGAACATCATCGACGGCTGGCTGCAACAAGCCACACTATCGCCCTCTCCCAACTTCGATGCGCGCCCTGAAACGGCAAATATCAACCTGCTGGTGATTCACAACATCAGCCTGCCGCCCGGTGAATTTGGCGGCCATTGGATAGATGATCTGTTTCACAATCGCCTCGATGCCGGCGCACATCCCTACTTTGAAGAGATTGCAGCACTGCGAGTCTCGGCGCACTGCCTCATCCGACGAGACGGTGAAGTGGTTCAATATGTCTCATTCGATCAACGCGCCTGGCATGCTGGAGCCTCCTGTTTTGATGATCAGCAGGAATGCAACGACTTCTCCATCGGCATCGAACTGGAAGGCAGCGATGAGACTCCCTATACGGAAATGCAGTACCAAAGCCTGGTTCAGGTCAGCAAGGCCATCTTGCGGTGTTACCCCGCGATCACAAAGGAGCGCATTGCCGGACACA
>JAIVTC010000199.1:0-9458 GCA_048629055.1 Candidatus Bathyarchaeota archaeon | reverse complement strand
AATACGGTTTTTACGCCAACGTCAATCCGAAAGTCGACCATCCACGCTGGAGCCAGGCAAAACATCGCATTCTGGGAGGTGGCATATTTTCCGGCCGGGAGAAGACCAGGATGTTCAATGGTTATGCGGATGAAGTGTCTTCGCTCTATGCTGGCATGAATCTGAAGAAGAATTTCTAGCGCGATCAAGTTTTAGACTGACGAGCCTCTTGCAAAACTCCGTCATTCCGGCATGTTTTTAGCCGGAATCCATTTTCTCGATCTGTAAGTGGTTGATTCTATAGATTCCGGCCTTCGCCGGAATGACGCATTTTGGAGTTTTGCAAGAGGCTCTGACGAGACATTTTTGGAATTTTACTCACTTGTAATGATGTTGACCACTCAAGGATTACCGGGAAGATGAGAGCTGTGAACAAGATTATTGTCATTGGCAAACCGCTGCTGTTCCTGTTGTGCCTCGTTCCGCTGTTGCTGCTGCTGTGGGATGCTGTACAGCAACAGCTGGGAGCCAACCCGGTTGAGGCATTGCTGCATCGCAGTGGAGACTGGAGCATACGCCTGCTGCTGATTACGCTGGCGATCAGCCCGCTGCGCAAGCTCACCGGCTGGGGGTGGCTGCTGCGCTTTCGCCGTATGCTGGGTCTCTACGCCTTCTTTTATGTGCTGCTGCATTTCACTGTCTACCTGTGGCTGGATCGTGGTTTGTCATGGATGGAGATCGGCGTCGATATACTCGAACGGCCCTACATTACCCTGGGGTTCCTGGCGTTTCTGATTCTGCTGGCGCTTGCCGTGACTTCAACCAGGGGCATGATGCGCCGCCTCGGCAGGCGCTGGACTGCGCTGCATCAGTGGGTCTATGCAGCAGGGCTCTTCGGCGTCATTCACTTTCTGTGGTTGGTCAAGAGTGACTACCGGGAGCCCGGGCTCTATATGGTGATCTTTTTCATCCTGATGCTGTTTCGTGCAGGGAGTTTCAAAAAGCGCCTGCAGCGCCTATTCGCGTTATACTGCGGTAAAGTCAACAAAATGGTATTGCCATTATCATAAGTCAGCGAATAACGGCTCTCCCCTCATCCCAGCCCTCTCCCCGGGGAGTGGGAGTAGGTATGGCAGAGCGAAATTTATTTTTATTAGCAGTTAACATCTTCCTCTCACTGCTGCTGATCATCGCGTCAGGATTGGTACACGCGAGCGGAGATACGATTCGCATCGGGGTGCTCAGTCACCGTGGTGACGCCGTGACGCACCAGATGTGGGATTCGACGGCCAACTATCTCAGCTTTGTCCTGCATCCGAAAAAATTCGAGGTCATCCCCCTTGATTTTGATGAGGTTGAACCCGCCGTCAAAGATGCCGCCATCGACTTTCTGCTGGTCAACTCCGGGATCTATGTCAACCTTGAAGTGCGGCAACGTATTTCACGTATTGTGACACTCGATAACGGCACGCAGGAGCATCCTCTGAACGTGTTTGGCGGTGTGATTTTTACCCGGGCGGATCGCAGCGATATCAACCGGCTTGCAGATATCAAAGGGCATTCTTTTGCTGCGGTTGACGAAACATCGCTGGGAGGCTTTCAAATGGCCTGGGGGGAGATGAAAAAAGCGCAGCTCTCTCCCTATGACGACACCAGCGAACTGGCTTTTTTCGGCACCCATGACAAGGTGGTGATGGCGGTCCGGGAGGGGGAGTTCGATGTCGGGACGATACGCACCAACATTCTGGAGAGAATGGTTGATAAAGGGGATATCGACTTGAAAGATTTCAAGATCATCAACCTTTACCAGGACGGCTTCACATACCTTCACAGCACGCCGCTCTATCCTGAATGGCCCTTCAGCAAACTGCAGCATACACCCAACCAGTTGGCCAGGCAGGTGGCTGTCGCCCTGCTGAATATGCAAGCCTCACGCCCTGCGGGAAACTTCCACTATGCCGGCTGGACAGTGCCCCTGGATTACCAGGATGTGCATGAACTCTTCAGGCGGCTGCAACTTCCCCCCTACGACCAACCGAGCCGTTTTACCCTCCTGGATGCGATTATCCGCTACTGGAGGTGGTTGTTGATTGCATTGATTTTTCTGTTGATGATGGCGGTGATGAGCACCTGGGTGTCAAGGCTCAACCGACGGCTGAAAAAATCCAAACTCTATCTGGAACACCAGCATGACCTGGTGCTGGACTCGGTCTGTGACGGTATTTACGGCGTTGATCTTGAAGGGAACTGTACCTTTGTGAATCGCTCCATGAAGAGCATTACCGGCTGGGAAGCAGAAGATCTGATCGGACACAATCAGCATCAGATGCTGCATCATACACATGTGGATGGTACTCCGCATAAGGCGGATGAGTGTCCGGTCTACCTGACTTTTCAATCCAATGAGCCGCGTTTTGTGGAGGATGATCTCTTCTGGAAAAAAGATGGATCAGGTTTTCCGGTTGAATACAGCAGTACGCCGATGCAGGATCACAAGGGAGAGACAGTTGGCAGTGTGGTGGTGTTTCGGGACATTAGTGAACGTAAAAAAGCCGAAGAGGAGGCGCGCAGGCATCAGACGGAACTCGCGCACATGGCGCGGCTCAACACCATGGGAGAGATGGCGTCCGGCATCGCCCATGAACTCAATCAGCCACTGACGGCGATTGCAACCAATGCCTATGCATCGATTCAGATGCTGGAGTCCGGTAATATATCGAATGAGAAACTGGCTGATATCATGGAGAAGATCGGTCACCAGGCAGAGCGTTCCGGTGAGATCATTCGCCAGCTAAGACAGTTTGTGCGCAAGGAGCAGCCGCAGCGTTGCCTGCTTGATCTCAATGAGTTGATCGATGAGGTGTTGATGCTGTTGAGACCAGAGGTGCGCAAGGCTGGTGTAACCATTCAACGGAGTCTTGATCGATCCATAAAAAAAGTCATGGCGCAGCGAATCCAGATCGAGCAGGTGATTCTGAATCTGCTGAAGAATGCGATCGAAGCGATGGTGAACAGCGATGCTGAAAGCAGAAGGCTCGCCATCACTACAGGAATGGGTGGAAGTCATAGCGTCATCGTGAGTGTCGAAGACAGCGGCCCCGGCATCAGCAGCGAGATGCGTGAAGGCCTGTTTGACCCGTTCATTACCAGCAAGAAGAAGGGGCTGGGGCTCGGGCTTTCGATCAGCCAGGGAATCATCGAGGCGCACCAGGGTAATCTTTATCTCGATTCATCATCAGGGCAGGGCGCCATTTTTCGTTTTGCGCTGCCGCTCGACCATGGGGAAACAAAGTATGAGTAATACGCCAACCGTCTATATTGTCGATGATGACGAGGTCGTGCGCGATGCTTTAAAACTACTGATGGAATCTGTTGGTCTCGAGGTGGCGACTTATGCATCGGCGCAGGAGTATCTCGACCAGTTTGATTGTGAGCAGCCAGGCTGCCTTGTCACTGATGTGCGTATGCCGGGAATCAGCGGTTTGGATCTGCAGGCGCGTCTTGCGGCTGAAAAGATACATCCGCCCGTCATCATCATCACCGGGCATGGTGATGTCCCGATGGCGGTCAGGGCGGTTCAGGCTGGTGCGGTCGATTTTCTGGAGAAGCCGTTCAATAACCAGGCGATGCTCGACAGCGTTCACCTGGCCATTGAAATGGATGCAAAACAGCGTGGAGAGAGTTCCCGTCTGCAGGAGATCGAGGTGCGCTACAATAGGCTGACCCCCCGTGAAAAGGAGGTGATGCAACTGGTGATCGAGGGTATGCGCAATAAAAATATCGCCTATGACCTGGAGATCAGCCAGTCGACAGTCGAGGTGCACCGCTCCAGGGTGATGGAGAAAATGCAGGCGAAGACGCTCTCGGACCTGATGCGCATGTCACTGGCGATGGATCTGCTGAAGACTGAGTAATTAACCACAGATGCACACAGATAAACACAGATTAAAACTGTAAGCAGCAATTCTAAATGTAGAGAGCCTCTTGCAAAACTCTAAAATACGTCATTCCGGCGAAGGCCGGAATCCATAGAATCAACCACTTACAGTTCAAGATAAATAGATTCCGGCTAAAAGCATGCCGGAATGACGGAGTTTTGCAAGAGGCTCTAGAGAGAGAAAATATTGATACTCTATTGATGCATTGAGAATTGCTGAACTGTAAGAATATCTGTGTGCATCTGTGTTTATCTGTGGTTAAAAACTGCTCTATTATGGAAAACCACTATCCTCCTTCCAGCATTTCCCAATTTTTATTTGACAAAAACCCGATAGAATCAACTCGACTCTTCTTCTGATTTCGTTTCACGAATAGAGAAATGAGAAGAG
The DNA here is from genome assembly GCA_048629055.1 of Candidatus Bathyarchaeota archaeon. Taxonomy (GTDB): domain Bacteria; phylum Pseudomonadota; class Gammaproteobacteria; order Chromatiales; family Chromatiaceae; genus Sva-25. Next base: position 5,151 of record JAIVTC010000199.1, on the reverse strand, counting down.
TGATTATTGAATCAATCTGGTTATAACGATGCTGTGCTTCAGGAATTTTTCTATAAAGCAGTTGTTTAGAAAAATGAAGCAGCGTCCAATTCATCCCCCGGAGGAGAAATGATTAACATGAGTACAAGACTCACCAGTATAGCCGCTGCTGCGGCAATTGTTCTTGGCGGGACTCTTTCCATATCCACTGCAGTCGCCGCTGACGCGAAGGTGCTGGAAGAGGGAAAGAAACTTGCCTTTACGCGAAAAGACGGCAACTGCCTCGCCTGTCATGTCATAGAAGGTGGAGAGGCGGCCGGCAACATCGGACCGCCGCTGATGCAGATGAAACTCCGTTATCCCGATAAAGCCGTGCTGCGCGCACAAATTGCAGATGCCTCTGTGCGCAATTCCGAGACGGCAATGCCGCTATTTGGAAAATACGGGGTTTTGAGCGAATCAGATCTGGACAAGGTCGTTGAATTTATTCATACACTTTGAATCAACAGCAATTTAACAACGATTTAACACCGGTTAATAGAGGTATGAGAAATATGAAAAATCTACCAGGCAAGTTACTGCTGTTGTCTGTCGTCGCTGCTGTTGCAGTGACTGCACAGGCAGCACCGGAGAAAGCATCACCAGAGAGAGACAGGGAGGTCTTTGAAAACCGTTTCAAAGAGCGATTTCCAGATCTGGCTAAAGAGGAGTACGTCAACGGCGTCTATGCTATCGATCCGATAGGGCGCGAGAGTTGGGAGGCAATCGAGGAGTTCCCCCCTTACGAGCTGTTTATCGATGACGGCAAGGAGATGTGGGATGCGCCTTTTGCCAATGGCAAGACCTACAAGGACTGCTTTCCCGACGGCCCGGGCATTGCCCACAAATATCCACACTGGGACAAAGAGCAGGGCATGGTCATGACCCTGCCGCTGGCGCTGAACCAGTGCCGTGAAAGCCAGGGCGAAAAGCCGCTGAAGTACAAGAAGGGGAGCATCAATAACATTCTCTCCTATATCGCTTCTGAATCACGTGGTCAAACGACCGATGTTGTGATTCCCGAGGACGATCCACGTGCACTGGAGGCCTATGAAAAGGGCAAGAAGTTCTACTACACACGCCGCGGTCAACTCAATTTTTCCTGTGCAAACTGCCATGTGCAGAATCCCGGTATGAAGATTCGTTCCGATATGCTCAGCCCCGCGCTTGGACATACGACACATTTCCCCGTCTACCGTTCCAAGTGGGGAACTGTCGGCACCCTGCATCGCCGTTTTACCGGCTGCAACAAGCAGGTGCGCGCAAAGCCGTTCAAGGCGCAGGGTGAAGAGTATCGGAATCTTGAATACTTCCTCACCTACATGAGTAATGGTCTGACCCTGAACGGTCCGGGCGCACGCAAGTAAATGGTTGTTCGATGATCAAATCAGGAGAAAAAATGATGAATATGAAAAAATTGACTGCTATGCTGTGTCTTGGCGCCATCGTCGCGGTTGCAGGCCAATCAGTGATTGCTGCAGAGAAAAAAGCGGCGCCGAAAGCCGAAACTACCGATAAAGCTGTCGCCAAGAGCAGTGAAAACAACGGCGACAAGGCGGCAGCGGAGTCGGCCATCGCCGCTGCAGAGAGTGCACGAAAAAAAGCGGCCAGCATCGATGGCGAGTGGCGCGATACCGGCAAGATGATCAAAAAGGCGCAGGCAGCCTTGAAAGCAGGTGATTTTGCCAAGGCAATCAAGCTGGCCAAAAAAGCCGAAAAACAGGGCAAACTGGGTTATGAGCAGGCGCAGGCTCAACAAACGTTGAAAATGCCCTCCTACCTGAAATATTGACACGTCGATATTGATACTTAAATATTGATGAATAATCGAACAAGAGGATCAAGAGTATGAACTTAAATAATAGAGTATCGGCTTTCACACTGGTCGCAGGAATGATGCTTTCGACAGCGTCGGTTGCGGATCATGGTGGCAAGATCACGGCTTCGCTGCACTCGGTCGATGTGGTGCATAATGGACAGCCGGTTCAGATTACGCGAACCGCGGATCATGATGCGGTCATCCCGAAAGAGTTCTCGAGAGTTGGCCGCAGGTGCCCCCCTTTCTGCCTGCAGCCCATGCATGTTGCCGAGGGTGTTGAAACCGTCGGTGAACTCGATGTGCTGGGCTATCTCAAGCGCGCCAGCAGTGGCGACCGCACCGTGATGGTGGTTGATTCACGCACGCCTGAATGGGTCATGCGCGGAACCATTCCCGGCTCTGTCAACATTCCGTGGAACCAGATCAATCACGACGTTGAAGGAACCTTTGAAGTCGAGGCGGAAGCAGCGACCCTGGATGATATCCTCACCAACCAGTTTGGTGTCAGGCTTACCGATGGCAAGCGTGATTTCCGTAATGCCAAGACCCTGGTGCTCTACTGCAACGGCAACTGGTGTCCGCAGTCGGCGATCAACATCAAGACACTGCTCAAGCTCGGCTACCCGGCTTATAAACTGAAGTGGTACAGGGGTGGCATGCAGGCATGGGTTAGCTCCGGTCTGACCATCTACAAGCGCTGAAACTCCAAGGCAACGACTCCCGGGGTGGGCTTCGCCCATCTTGGGTTTTTGTAAGTAATTAGCCACAGATAACACGAATCATCACGGATGAAAGAGAAGTAACATCTGTGTTTATCTGTTTCTCTCGCCAAGACGCCAAGACCGCAAAGGTTTTTCTTGGCGAGCTTTGCGCCTTTGCGAGAGTCATCATTGAAATTTGCCTCATTTGTAAAGATGTTGGCCACTCAAGGATTGCTAGTGGATGCGGGCAGTGATTGTTCCCTACAATCTTACTGCACTTACTCCATCCGTGGAGGACGCAAAACGACGCCTTATCCACCCTACAAACCGAATTGTTACACAATCAACTACTGACAGGAAAACACCAGAATGACTATTTCACGGCGTGAATTTGTAAAACTGATGGGTCTTGCCGGCGCTGCCGGAATGATGCCGGGATCTATTTTTGCAGCAGCAAAACAACCATCGAACCTCTATGAGGTTCCAAAATTCGGTAATGTCAGCCTGCTTCACTTTACAGACTGCCATGCACAGCTGAACCCGGTCTATTTCCGTGAACCGAATGTCAACCTGGGTTTTGGCTACGGTCTCGGCAAGGCTCCCCATATCGTTGGTGATGCAATGCTGCAGCATTTCAATATCAAGCCGGGCAGCATCGAGGCGCACGCTTTCACATTTCTCAACTTTGACGAGGGCGCCAATCAATTTGGAAAGATTGGCGGTTTTGCGCACCTCAGCACGCTGATCAATCAACTGCGTGATGCACGCGGCCCCGGCAACTCTCTGCTGCTCGATGGCGGTGACACCTGGCAGGGCTCTGGCACCTCCTACTATACCCGCGGCAAAGATATGGTCGGCGCCTGCAACCGCCTGGGCGTCGATGTCATGACCGGTCACTGGGAATTCACCTACCTGGACAAAGAGGTGATCTCCAATATCAACGACTTCAAGGGCGATTTCGTCGCGCAGAATGTCGGCGTCAATGAAGAGGCGCTGTTTGATTACAAGTTTGCCGACTTTGACGGCTTCAATGAAGACGAGGGATTGGCATTCAAACCCTACACCATGAAGACGGTCGGCGGCGCCAGGGTTGCCGTGATCGGCCAGGCGTTTCCCTACACGCCGATTGCCAACCCCAGCCGCTTTATTCCCGACTGGACCTTCGGCATCCAGGATGAACAGATGCAGTCGATCGTCGACATGGTGCGCGATACCGAGAAACCGGACGTTGTCATCGTCCTCTCGCACAACGGCATGGATGTTGATATCAAGATGGCCTCGCGTGTCAGCGGCATCGACGCCATTTTCGGCGGGCACACCCATGACGGCATACCTGCGCCAACTATTGTCAACAACAAGGGCGGCAAGACGCTGGTCACCAATGCCGGATCCAACGGCAAATTCCTCGGCGTCATGGATCTCGATGTCAAGGATGGCAAGGTGCGTGACTTCCGCTATCGCCTGCTGCCGGTATTCTCGAACATGCTCGAGGCCGACAAAAAGATGCAGTCTTATATCGACGAGGTGCGCAAGCCCTACAAGAAGGAGCTCGATGAAGAGCTGGCTGTTGCGGAAGAGACCCTGTTTCGCCGCGGCAACTTCAACGGCACCTTCGACCAGGTCATCTGTGATGCACTGACCAAAGTCAATGATGCGCAGATCTCCCTGTCACCGGGATTCCGCTGGGGAACGACGGTGCTGCCCGGGCAGAAGATCACCATGGATCATGTCATGGACCAGACCTGCATCACCTATCCGGAAACCTATCGCCGTGAGATGAAAGGTTCCGAGCTCAAGGCCATTCTGGAGGATGTGTGCGACAACCTCTTTAATGCCGACCCCTACTACCAGCAGGGAGGCGATATGGTGCGCCTCGGTGGCCTCGACTACGTTTGCGATCCCACTGCAGGCATGGGCAAGCGCATCCAGAATATGACCCTGGATGACGGCACGGCCATCGAGGCCGATAAAGGCTACATGGTCGCAGGCTGGGCAACCGTGGGATCCAAATCTCCCGGACGCCCGATATGGGAAGTAGTTGCAGAATACCTGCGCGACCAGAAGAGCATCAAGATCGACAAGCTCAACACCCCCAAACTGGTGAATGTCAAAGGAAACCCCGGCATCGATGCCTATGTGAAAGGGTAGGGAGAAACTCTTTTTAACCACGAAAGTCACGAAAAACACGCTAATTACACTCGTTCCCACTCTCCTGCGTGGGAACGAGTGTATGTAACCTCACAATAACCTGTATATTATTTGAGATAGCGTAGGATGCTGCTGAGCTTGCAAAGCGCATCTGTCGAGTAAAAACCCCGCGATCGATGCGCTTCGTTCCTCAGCAGCATCCTACATATTGTTTTCTTGCTCGAGGTAGTGATAAATGGAGTGGTCTGCAGTTGAGAAGACGATTTCTCAGGCAACCGGGAAGAACTTCCAGATCGAACGGAAGACCCCGGTCAGTGGCGGCTGCATCAACTCTGCATTTCGCCTTATGGACAAGGGCAAGGGGAAGAACTACTTCGTCAAGGTCAACGCGGCGCGCATGCGCCACATGTTTGATGCGGAGTATGCGGGATTGCAGGAGCTGCAGCATGCACAGGCTATCCGGGT
>JAIVTC010000198.1:0-3440 GCA_048629055.1 Candidatus Bathyarchaeota archaeon | reverse complement strand
TCGGCGTCGATACCGGCGGTTCCAACGTGCAGTTTGCGATCAACCCGGAAGATGGGCACATGATCATCATCGAGATGAATCCGCGCGTCTCCCGCTCTTCGGCGCTGGCTTCCAAGGCGACCGGTTTTCCAATCGCAAAAGTGGCGGCAAAACTGGCGGTGGGTTATACGCTGGATGAGCTGCGCAATGAAATTACCGGCGGCGTCACACCGGCATCCTTTGAGCCTGCAATTGACTATGTCGTTACCAAGATACCGCGCTTTGCCTTCGAGAAATTCCCCAAGGCTGATTCGCGTCTCACCACGCAGATGAAATCCGTAGGCGAGGTGATGGCGATCGGGCGCACCTTCCAGGAGTCGCTGCAAAAGGCGATGCGTGGCCTTGAAATCGACAGAAGCGGTTTTGATGAGATATGCGAGGCGGGTAATTCCCAAGAGATCATCAAGCAGCTGAAAAACGAGCTGCGCCAGGCCGGCCCCGACCGCCTGTGGTATGTGGGTGACGCCTTTCGCAAAGGGCTCTCTCTCGACGAGATCTTCGGGATTACCAAAATCGATCCCTGGTTTCTGATTCAGATCGAGGATCTGATTACAACTGAAGAGCAACTGCGCAGCACCTCGCTTGCACAGATCAACGCCGATCGGATGCTGAAGATCAAGCGCAAGGGATTCTCTGATATACGGCTTGCTACGCTGCTCGGTGTCAAAGAGGCAGAGGTGCGTGATCATCGTCACAATCTTGATATCCGCCCTGTCTACAAACGTGTCGACAGCTGTGCGGCAGAGTTTGCCTCGCACACGGCCTACATGTACTCCACCTACGAGGAGGAGTGCGAGGCGCGCCCGGACGAGACAAAAAAGATCATGGTGCTTGGCGGCGGTCCGAATCGCATCGGACAGGGAATCGAGTTCGATTACTGCTGCGTACATGCGGCCTTTGCGCTGCGTGATGACGGCTATGAGACCATTATGGTCAACTGCAATCCGGAGACCGTATCTACCGATTATGATACCTCTGACCGCCTCTATTTCGAGCCGTTGACGCTGGAGGATGTGCTGGAGGTGATCCACAAGGAGAATCCGGCTGGAATCATCGTGCAGTATGGCGGGCAGACTCCGCTGAAGCTTGCCGCAGGGCTTGAAGAGGCGGGCGCACCAATCATCGGCACCAGCCCCGACGCCATTGACGCAGCAGAGGATCGGGAGCGCTTTCAGCAGATGGTGCACAAGCTGGGATTGCTGCAGCCGCCAAACCGGCTGGCTACCGATCCGCAGGGTGCGGTGGAGCAGGCCAAAGAGATCGGCTATCCGCTGGTGGTGCGCCCCTCTTATGTGCTGGGCGGACGCGCCATGGAGATCGTCTATGGCGAGGAAGACCTGAAACGCTATATGCGTGAAGCCGTGCAGGTTTCCAATGATTCGCCGGTGCTGCTGGATCGTTTCCTCAACGATGCCATCGAGGTCGATGTCGATGCCATCTGTGACGGCAAGGATGTGCTCATCGGCGGCATCATGGAGCATATCGAGGAGGCAGGGGTGCACTCCGGGGATTCAGCCTGTTCACTGCCCCCCTATACGCTCTCTGCAGAGATTCAGGATAGAATGCGCGAACAGATGCGGCAGATGGCACTGGAGCTGAAAGTGGTCGGCCTGATGAATACCCAGTTCGCCATCAAGGGTGACGATATCTATCTGCTGGAGGTCAATCCGCGCGCATCGCGTACAGTTCCCTTTGTCTCCAAGGCAACCGGCGTGCAACTGGCCAAGGTCGCCGCCCGCTGTATGGCGGGCATCTCCCTTGCGGAGCAGGGTGTTACCAGGGAGAAGATCCCCGGCTACTTTGCGGTCAAGGAGGCGGTTTTCCCTTTTATCAAGTTTCCCGGTGTGGATACCGTGCTTGGTCCCGAGATGAAATCGACAGGAGAGGTGATGGGAAGCGGCAGGACCTTTGGTGAAGCATTTGCCAAAGCGCTTTCAGCCGGCGGCATGGAGCTCCCCACCGGAGGACGCGCCCTGCTGAGTGTGCGTAAAGCCGACCGTGAGCGCGTCACTGCTGTCGCCCGTTCCCTGCATGCACTGGGTTTTGAGCTCTATGCAACCCATGGCACGACTGCCGTTATCACTGCCGCCGGAGTGCCGTGCACCGGAGTCAATAAAGTCGCCGAAGGCCGCCCTCATGTTGTGGATATGATAAAAAATGATGAAATCAACCTCATCGTCAATACCACCGAAGGCAAGCAGGCGATTGAAGACTCGGCCGAGATTCGCAGCGCTGCACTGCTTAACAAGGTGGCCTACACCACCACCATATCCGGCGCTGAGGCCATCTGTATGGCGTTGCAGCAGAGCGGTGTGATTTCGGTCAGCACCATCAAAGAGTTACACGAATCTGTCAATTGACGGATTGCACAGGAATAAGCAATGAATAAAGTCCCGTTAACGGTACGCGGCGCAGAGACTCTGCGCGACGAACTGAATGAGCTGAAAACCGTAAAACGCCCCGCTGTGATTGCGGCAATCGCCGAGGCGCGCGCGCATGGCGATCTCAAGGAGAATGCCGAATACCATGCGGCGCGTGAACAACAGGGCTTCATCGAAGGACGCATCAAGGATATCGATGCCAAGCTCTCGCATGCCCAGATCATCGATGTGACCAGCATCAATGCCGAGGGGCGTGTTATTTTCGGCGCGACCATAGATGTCATCGATCTCGAATCCGATGAGGAACTGACCTATCAGATCGTTGGTGAAGATGAGGCTGATATTCAACAGGGACTGATCTCTGTCAATTCACCCATTGCCAGGGGATTGATCGGCAAGGAGGAGGGTGATGTGGCTGAAATCAAGACACCTGGAGGCCAGCGTGAATTTGAGATCCTTGAAGTGCGCTATGTTTAAAAAGTAGTCATGAACGAGCTGATGTTAGAAGGTTTGAAACTGATGAGCAGGCTGGCGCGATTTCTGTAGCCGCCTGAAGCTGCTCCGGCAGCTATTCAAGCGCACCTCTCAACCCCGCAAGATCTTAACCTGGTGGCAGTCATTGCTCCCCTCGCAATGACGAAGCTGTGCTATCGTTAATCTTGATAACAAATACTTGGAGTAGACCCCATGACGACTGAATTCAAAGGCAGCAAGACGGAAAACAACCTGATGATCGCATTTGCCGGTGAATCCCAGGCCAGGAATCGCTATACCTATTATGCTGCAGCAGCAAGAAAAGAGGGGCTGGTGCAGATCTCATCGATCTTCGAGGAGACCGCCAACCAGGAGAAGGAGCATGCAAAACGCTTCTTCAAGTTTCTTCAGGGAGGCGAAGTTGAGATCACGGAAGCATTTCCGGCAGGCAAGATCGGCTCGACACTGGAGAACTTGCGGCATGCCGCGGCAGGTGAGGAGATGGAGTGGTCTGAGATGTACCCCGGTTTTGCAAAGGTGGCCTGG
>JAIVTC010000197.1:0-24387 GCA_048629055.1 Candidatus Bathyarchaeota archaeon | reverse complement strand
GGAGATGTTTGAGCGCTTCTCCAGGGAGGCCGGCAAGGAGCAGTATTTGATTCCCTATTTTATCTCGGCGCATCCGGGAACCACCGATATGGATATGCTGAACCTGGCATTGTCGCTGAAGAAAAATGACTTCCGCCTCGACCAGGTGCAGGCGTTTCTGCCGACACCACTGGCGATTGCCTCGGCGATGTATCACACGCAGCGCAATCCGCTGAAGAAGGTCACGCGCAAATCGGAGCAAATCACAGTGGTGAGCGGCATCAAGCGCCGTAAGCTTCACAAAGCCTTCCTGCGCTATCACGATCCGGAAAACTGGCCGCTGCTGCGCAGTGCTCTGAAGAAGATGGGGCGCGCCGAGCTAATCGGCAACGGCAAGCGCCACCTGGTTCCGGCATGGCAGCCTAAAGGGACCGGGAGAGGAGAGCAGGGCAGTTCACGCCGGCCACCTCAGCGCACCAACACGAAAAGGCGCACCATAAAGCCTAAGCGTCGTCAGCAGCAACGGCGTCGGAGATAGGCGGAATTGCGGTTTAATCACCCCTCACCCCAACCCTCTCCCGGAGGGAGAGGGAGTTAGATCTATGCAATAAGCGACAGCGGCACTGCACCTTTCCATGCGGCGCAATGCGCTGTCGCTTATTGCGCCCTACGTCTAAGATCTCTCCTGTGTCGAGATGACAAACAGTAAACCGGAAAATGAAGGATGCCTTTTTTCATCTGTGTTTATCCGTGTTCATCTGTGGTTAAAAAGAGAAATTTCCCTACTTTTTGCTGTCATCCTGTTTGTCCTTGGGCTTGCTGTTTAACCTCGGCAGCTTGAGTTTCACCCGCCGCCAGCTTTCGCCATGAGTGAAGGCGCCCCAGGCCCATTGACTCCACTTCAGCACAGAGAGCGCCAGCCACAATGCCCAGGCCAGCATCAGCCAGCGATAGACGGATAGCGGCAGGGAGATGATCGATGCCTGCGGCAGCAGGGCATCCGAGCGGTCCTGGTACCAGTTCAACTCGTATGCAGTGGAGCCATTGCCGGCTATCTGCATGCGGGGAACGCCCAGCAGCCCCTGCTGTACCGCCCACAGCAGGCTGGATGCGCCGACGATCACCAGCAGCGCCAATGCTATCTGCAGCAGGTTGAAATATTTCATGCCGCTGGTATCGATCTGCCTGCGATAACCCAGCGCCAGCAATGCGCCCACCACCAGCAATGCCGAAACCGGCGAAACCTGCGTCAAGCCGATACCCAGCAAAAACCAGCTGCCGGTTCCCAGAGGTGTCCACCCCTTTAATCGACCCAGTACAATCGCGATAGCGATCAGCACCAGCAGCTCTCCCCAGAAGAGTACGGCAGGCCCGAGTGTTGGACCAAAAGCAAACAGCGTCCAGCGGTCTCTCGCCAGCTTGACCTTGATTCTTGCGTTGACATTAGGATGCCCAAGATCAACCTGTGGAGTCTTCCAGCCTGTGCTGATGCCGGCAGGCTCGCGCCATTTCAACACATATTTCTGTTCGCCGGGATGCAGCGGCAGGGAAACTCTCCGCCCCTCCTGGCGAATCGGCTGGCTGCGCCCGTCAATAATGACCGACTGCAGCTGCGCCTGCTGCGGGAGAGTCATCTCATAGCGCCCCCCCTGGCTGGCTCTCACTGTCAGGCTCAGCTGCGTATCAGTGGCTCTTTTTCCCGGAGTGACTGTCATGTTGCTGCCCACCACCGTCAACAGATTACCGGGAACACCTTCAGGGCGGGTGATATTCAGGATCACTTCATCCCCCGGCCATGGCAGATATTGCGGCAGCCAGTTGCCCTGCTGCTGATGATGCGCCGGCGCAATTCCCTCGCTGGTCACATGCCAGATTGGACTGACATCCACCTTCCAGCGCTCGATCCAGCCATTGGATTGCGATGCTGTCAGCGTGATTTTGTCACTCTGAACCAGGCGTGATTTCCAGCTGGTTCCACGCGCACCGGGAGGCAGGGTCACCAGCACGCTGTCGTGTTTCACAGGAAAACCTTCGGTCACCACTGATTCGCCGGGCAGCAGGGGAATCTGCATCGATACCGGAGTACCCGTCGGCGACAAGCGCGTGACACGACTCTCCACCGACCACTCCATACCCAGCCTCAAAGTCCGCTCCACACGAACAAACGGCGGCAGCACCCTCGGTGTCAGCTTGTTGTCACTCTCTTGCGCATCACTTCTGGTCACTCGTGTCAGCAGTAGCTGCTTATTGGGAACGCCTTGTGGATTAACGCCATCAACCGTCCACCCTTTGGCGCTAACCTCCAGTTTGTGCGGCAATAGAGGCAGCGCCAGGCTCAACTGCGTTTGGTCCGGCATGCGCCCAATGATTTCAAGCTCATGTTTTCCAGCCGGTATCTGCATCCAGCGCTGACCATCCACGCGCAGCAGTGGCGACGGTTCACCATCTATCCAGGCGCTGACAGCAACAAGAGCTCCCACCGGCACTGGTACGGCACTCTCCTGTGCCGCATTGACGCGCATAAAAATGCTGAAATTATCATCCAGGATATCAAGACGCATGTGCGCAATATCGACGCATTGCGGCAAACACTCCGGCGGCTCGATCAAGCGCTGCTCCAGCTCCTCCAACAGTTCGGATGAGGGGTAATCCCCGGCCATGGCATCCTGCATACCGCCGAAACCCGCAACAATCATAATGACCATTGCGGCCGCAGTAGCGGCGCCCGGCGCCCCTGAAGATCCGGTCGTACGCAGTCGGCTTCTCGCCCAGTCCACGAACAGCCATCCGAGCAAGCCCACCAGCAGGATGCGCAAAAAATTGAGCGCCATATTGAGTTTTGGCCCTGCCAGCAGCAGCTGCATCTGCTGTGATTGAGTGACCGGACCATCCCATCTCAGGGAGATGCTGCGCCACTCCCAATCCGGCAGCCCCGGCCCCGTTTGCACCTGCGCATTTTTGTCGGGCAGCCACTGCTTCCTGATTTTCGGTTTTCCAGGGCTGCGGATCGATGAGGCCATCCCTACGATGGCATCCTTTGCCATATTCGCCTTTCTTTTTATGAGCATCTCCTGCGGCATTGGCGCAGGCGCATCACTCATTTCCCGCATGGGCGGCGGTGCCGGAGCCGGCATGGAAACCGGATATTGATGCGCCGCCAACTGCAGTTGCGGATAAAGCCCGGTCCTTGCCTGATCAACGGCAAATGGCAGCACAATCAGCGCCAGTGCCAGCAGACCGCCCAGCCAGGCGCTGCGCAGCAACAAGGCCATTTTACCTTGGGTTATCACCCGGCTCAGCGCTGCTACCACCAGCAGGTAAAACCAGATCCCCCTTGGCGCCCCGGGTTCGTGCCAGATCAGTCCCAGCGTAATCAATGTGAGGAGAGCCCAGCGCCAGCCCCACAATCTGCCGACGCCAAAGGCCACGATGAATACCACAAACAGGTCATACAACGACCACTGTTTGATCCACGACGCATGCTCTACATCCACGCCTGTTGTCGCCAGCAGCCGCCAGCCCGGCGGCAGATTCAGATCCGCTGACACCTGCTGCAAGTCACGCCCCCAGCCTGTCACCGGAAGTTCGCTGATGTTGTTGAGTCGGCTTTCAGCAAGCAGATCGATGGCGCCGCGACGCACCTCCACACCGGGACGATTTTCATCCATGCGGGTGATAAACTGCGGCTCTCCATTCAAGGAAACCCGACCCAGTTCAATCTCCGGATCAACAGACAAGCGCCAGCCGGAGGTCATTTTTCCCTGCAGCCGGTCCTGCATGGTGTATCCCTGACCCGAGAAATCCAGCCACAAGGTTCGATCTAAACGCAAGTTATCCGGATCAGGGAATGGATCCCCGCGGCGAATGACTTTTATCTGCAGCTCCTCACCCGGTTTGAGCAGATAGGCCGGCAACTGCCGCCAACGCTGCGGCAGGCGGGTCTGGCGTGGATCCACCTGTGTGCCATTGGCGATCTCCACCAGGCGGATCTCCGGCTGTGCTTCAAAAGCCCACACCTCATCTTGCGGCCAGGGTGCAGCCTGCCCGGTCAGCGCAACCTGTTGCACATAATTCGGATTGTAGGCATCCACCTCCAGCTGCCACTGCCCGGGTTTGACCTGTACGCGCAATTTTCCGTCAGAACCAAGTCGTGCAGGCAGTTTGCCGCGCACCTGCAGCGGCACAAAACCATCGAGCAGTGGAGTGCCGAGCACCACTTCGCGCTGCTGGCCGGAGACCTGCAGCAGCATCAGCGTCGTTATCTTAAATGGATGGCCGTCGCGCAGCTTGCGGGTAACCACCAGCGACAGTTTATCCATCGGACGTTTGCTGATCGATTGTTTCGTCGATGCCCCTAACCAGATCTCTCCACCCTTGATCAAAGGATATTTGATGTTCTTGCCGTTGAGCTCGAGCAGGACGATGCCCGCCGTCTCCGGCAGAAGCAGTGACTCAGGCAGGGAATCCCATCGGTATTCGCCCTCGATCTGGTAACTGCCGGGATGCAGATAGATTGCCGGCATAGACTGCTGGCTGAGCACTGCAACAGGGCTTCCGTCCAGCTGTACATTTTCAGGCCATCTGCCGGCACCGCCCGGCAGCAATACGACATCTTTCTTATAGACCGTAATTTTCTGCGTAAAGCGCCCGCCGTTATCTGTGAGTTGCAGCTGCAAAGAGCCAGGCCAGATGCAATAACGCTCTTCGCCCTGAGAGGAGACGGGGCACGCCAGCTCCTTGTGCTCCCACAGCACCCAGTCAACCCAGGGTTCCAGCGCCGAAGGCACATGTTGCCTGTAATCAGGCTCCGCCAGAGTAGATTGTGAGAAAAACAGAAAAAGCAGTATCAGACCACGGATAAAATAACGCATTTGTTGATTGCCCTTATCAGATTGTGCTCCTGTAGTGTAGCGCCTTCTGCAGCAAACCAACAAGATCTGTATACTTATAGAACATTAGCATCTGGTAATGCACCAATAGTGTGCGCTATTATTATTATTGACCTGGTTATCTTCCGCCCACCCGACAATACTAATTGGCACGCTAATTGCTTAGTATTTCAACACGGCAATTCATACAATTTTAGAGATTCACCCTGGAGTTTTTTCTAATGAAAGAAAATCTGGTCCTTATCGGCAATGGCATGGCGGGTGTACGCACTCTCGAAGAGCTGCTCAAGTTCGAGCCTGAAAAATACAACATCACGGTGTTCGGTGAGGAGCCCTACGGCAACTACAACCGCATCATGCTCTCTCCGGTGCTGGCATCGGAAAAAACCATTGATGAGATCATGCTCAATGACGAGCAGTGGTACAGCGACAACAACATCACCCTGCACAAAGGCATCAAGGTGACCGAGATCAACCGCGCCAGACGCGAGGTCATCGGCGAGGATGGAACGACAGCTCCCTATGACCGCCTGATCATTGCCACGGGATCGACTCCTTTCATGCTGCCGATTCCGGGCGCCGATAAATATGGTGTCATCGGCTTCCGCGATATTGGCGATGTCGACACCATGCTGGAAGCCTCCGAACACTACAAAAAAGCCGTCGTTATTGGCGGCGGTCTGCTCGGACTCGAGGCGGCAAACGGCCTCATGAAGCAGGGTATGGATGTCACCGTGGTGCATCTCATGGACAGGTTGATGGAGCGCCAGCTCGACGAGCCCGCCGCAAAGATGCTGCAGAAATCGTTGGAATTGCGCGGCATGAATTTTCTCATGGAGCATGCCACCGAAGAGATTCTCGGAGATGACCGCATCACCGGCCTGCGCTTCAAGGATGGCTCGGAGATCGAAGCCGACCTGCTGGTGATGGCGGTCGGCATCAAGCCCAATTTCACCCTTGCCGGGGAGTCAGGGTTGCACTGCGAACGCGGCCTCGTTGTCAACGATACCATGCAGACATTTGACCCGCGCATCTACGCCGTCGGCGAGTGTGTGCAGCATCGCGGCATCACCTACGGCCTGGTCGCTCCGCTGTTTGAACAGGCAAAAGTTGCCGCCAACCATCTGGCCGAGCACGGCATCGGCCGTTACGAAGGCACTGTCACCTCGAGCAGATTAAAAGTTACCGGCATCGAGCTGTTCTCGGCTGGCGACTTCAGCGGCGACGAGCACACCGAAGAGATGGTGTTCCAGGATATTGCAGGCGGCAGCTACAAGAAGCTGGTGGTGCGCGACAACAGGATCATCGGTGCTGTACTCTATGGCGACACCATCGATGGCACCTGGTACTTCCAGATGATGAAAGATGGCGCCGACATCTCCGATTTTCGCAATACCATACTCTTTGGCCAGCATCACCTGGGTGATTCCGGTCATGGCGATGAGACCCGTGTCGCCGCGATGGCCGACAGCGCCGAGATCTGCGGCTGCAACGGCGTCTGCAAGGGCGACATCGTCACCGCCATTATCGACAAGAAACTCTTCACCCTGGATGATGTGCGCGCCCATACCAAGGCATCCGCCTCCTGCGGCTCCTGCACCGGCCTGGTCGAATCGCTGCTGGCGACAACGATTGGCGGCGACTACGAGGATGCGCCCAGCAAGAAACCGATGTGCGGCTGCACTGATTATACGCACGATCAAATACGCAGCGGCATGATACAGCACGAATTGAAAACGATGCCCGCTGTGCGGGACTTCTTCGAATGGAATACACCGGACGGCTGCCCCGCCTGCCGCAATGCGCTGAATTACTACCTGCTGTGCGCCTGGCCCGAAGAGTACGAGGATGACAGCCAGTCACGCTTCATCAATGAGAGAGCACATGGCAACATCCAGAAAGACGGCAGCTACTCCGTGGTGCCGCGCATGTTCGGCGGCCTCTGCACGCCCTCGGATCTGCGCGCCATCGCCGATGTCGCCGAAAAATATGACGTCCCCGAGATGAAGGTCACCGGCGGCCAGCGCATCGATATGTTCGGCATCCGGAAAGAGGATCTTCCCGCCATGTGGAAGGACCTCAGTGAAGCCGGATTCGTCTCCGGACACGCCTACGGCAAGGCGATGCGCACCTGCAAGACCTGTGTGGGGGACAGCTGGTGCCGCATGGGCGTGCAGGATTCGACGGGCCTGGGCGTCAAGCTGGAAGAGCTCACCTGGGGATCATGGATGCCGCACAAATACAAGCTGGCGGTCTCCGGCTGTCCGCGCAACTGTGCCGAAGCGACCATCAAGGATTTCGGCGTGGTGTGCGTCGACTCCGGCTACGAACTGCATGTCGGCGGCAACGGCGGCATCAAGGTGCGCGTCACCGACTTCCTGACCAAGGTCGAGACTGAAGAGGAGGTGCTGGAGTACTGCGGCGCCTTCTCCCAGCTCTATCGCGAAGACGCCCACTACCTGGAGCGCACCGCACCCTGGGTCGAGCGCGTCGGCCTGAAAAAGATCAAGAAGGCGATCATCGATGATGCAGAGAACCGCAAGGCGCTGCATGAACGCTTCCTGGTTTCGCAGAAGCCTGCGCAGATCGATCCGTGGAAGGCGCATGCCGAAGGCAAGAATGCAAATGAATTCGCGCCGATTGTCATTGCATGAACATATCGCGGCCAGACAGCCGCTCCTACAGAAAATGTAGGAGCACTCTTCCGACCGCCATGGATGGCGGAAGTGCCGGTTACGCAGGAGCATTTTCCGGCTGACCACGATGACAAAACCGGGTGAATGCGGCAATGATTGTTCCTGACAATCTTATTGCACTTCCTCCATCCATGGAGGTCGCTGTCGTTTATCCTCCCTATAAAACTGCAAATTACATTTAATACAGAGAAAGATTATGTCCGACTGGATTGAAATTACACAACTCGATGAAATTCCTGTTCTCGGTTCACGCGTCGTCAAGACAGATGGCATGGATATCGCGATTTTCCGCACCAGCGATGACCGTGTCTTTGCCGTCAGGGATGCCTGCCCGCACAAACAGGGCCCCTTGTCACAGGGCATCGTGCACGGAACATCCGTCACCTGCCCGCTGCACAACTGGAAGATCGATCTTGCCAGCGGCGAGGCGCTGGGCGCTGATGAAGGCTGCACTAATGTCTACGACACCAAAGTCGAAAACAGCATGGTCTATTTGCGTATCCCGGCTTGATGGGACGGCAGCAGCTTCCTTAATTGATCATCATGTATGCGTCCGAGCAGGACAAGGGCAGCAACTGCTCCCAGCAGGGCCAATGCCATATCGCTCTGCGTATCCCACACATATCCCTGGGTGCCAAGAAACGCCTCTGCGCCGCCTCCCATG
The DNA here is from genome assembly GCA_048629055.1 of Candidatus Bathyarchaeota archaeon. Taxonomy (GTDB): domain Bacteria; phylum Pseudomonadota; class Gammaproteobacteria; order Chromatiales; family Chromatiaceae; genus Sva-25. The sequence goes on along the minus strand of JAIVTC010000197.1, from coordinate 16,159 downwards.
ATCTCTGCTGTGAGCCACTCCAGCAGTTCATAAAAGGCGCTGATCGCCAGGGACACGGCAACAACGATGACATTCAACCACCCGCGGCCATTGACAACCTCTTTGCGAATCAGAATTTCACGCGCTGCAATGGCGGGAACAAACCCCTGCATGAAATGCCCGAGCTTGTCGAAATTATTGCGTATATGCCCCAGCATTTCGCTGATCCAGTCAAACAGCGGCACTTCCGCATAGGTGTAGTGGGCGCCAACCATCAACAGGATGCTGTGCAGCAGGATCAGCATATAGAGCAGCGGGGTCAGGGGGAATGTGCGGCGCGTCATTGCCATGACAAGCAACGCGATCAACGCCGGGGAAGCCTCAAGAATCCAGGTCGGATAGTCATGCGGATTGATGGCGGACCAGATGAGTACCGCGGAAAAGATGAGCAGCCACAAAAATCGCATCAAACAGCCTCTAAAAAAACAAGCAAATAAACCACGGAACAAGCAGATCCCAGTTTACTCTTCGACGATATCCACCTCGTCATCCTCCCCTGCCGCCGTACGAACCTCAAAGGGATTCTCATCGCGAAACGTAGCTATCGCCATCGCAATCGACAGTAGAATAATTGCGTTGACAAAAACCGGAATGACGATAAAAGCATAACCCAACGCGTGAACATTGGCGCCGCCAATCACTGCGGTAATGGCTGTTGCCCCACCCGGCGGATGCATACAGCGCAGATGATGCATAAACAGCATCGCAAGAGGAATTGAGAGTGAAGAGGCAAGCAACTCATTGGGTACAAGCAAATAGCAGGAGACGCCCACAAACGCAGAGGCCAGATGACCACCGACCAGATTCCAGGGTTGGGAGACCGGGCTGAACGGAAGGGAGAATATGAGAATCGCCGATGCCCCGGTAGAAGCCAGGATGAGGTGCGTATCCTCTGCTTCCAGAATCATGTTGCTGAAGAATGACGCGATCAAGGTAGCGATAAAGGCGCCTATGATAGAGATCATAAACTCCTTTTCGGTCATTACCCGCTTGAGTCCGATGATCCTCCTAAACATAAAAACTCATCCTGGAAAGCGCAGATTATGTAACTCAACAAGTCTGGAGCGGGGTTGTGCAGGATGTTGGCCTGTACGAAGTTATCGAAATATTACCAGATTATCACTTGGCGGGTTGTTTTGCAGCATGACAAAAAAGCCGTTCTTTGCCGGGGTTGTGCAGGATGAGTGAAGGAGAGAAGCTTCCGCGTCTACCGCACACGGATGTATCCGGTCAATTGTCTGCCGATGAGTGAGTTTCCAGCAGGGATTCTGATTCCAGCATCTTTATACTGACAATTGCCGCCTCCCGGGCGCCCTTCGCAACAGAGACCACTGATGGCAGCATTTTCATACGCCTGGAGTGCAGTTTCGATGCATCTATCACGGACCGCCATGGCCAGAGCAATGGATTGTTCGACTTCAATTTTTGAGCGGGTTGTTTATTCTCACCCTACTGGATATTCGGTTTTTGAGGATGGACTCCGTCAATCTTCGACCCGGCCTCGCGAGCCTCACGAGCATAGATATCGCCCATCTCCTGAACCACTCCTGTCGCCAGTTCATCCTCCACTGCATCGCGCACGTCGACAATCACCAGGTCAACATTCAGCTGCACGCCAGCCAATGGATGATTGGCATCCACGGTGACCTCCTGCTCATCCACTTCGATCACAGTCACCATGCCCTGTTGACCATCCTCTCTGCGGCTGGAGAAAGTCATGCCAGGCTGCATCTCTCCCTCAAACAGGAATTGGCTTCGGGGTATGGCGCGACATAGTTCGTTGTCGCGCTCACCATAGGCCTGCCCGGGCTCAAGTGTGAAGGTGAGGCGGTCGCCCATGCGGCCGCCTTCTACCTGCTCCTCGATAGCGGCAAACACACTCCCTCCGCCCTGAATAAAAGAGAGCGGCTCGCTGTCATCACTACTATCGATGAGCGCGCCTTGCGGATCCACCATCCTGTATTCAACGCTAACAACCTTATCTTTACTGACTTGCATAACCTTAGTGTTCGCCTTTGGTCCTTCTGATGCCGGCGAATCTGTTGCCTTGCTTTTGCGGGCCGCCTTTCATGAACAAATCGTGAAAATATCTGTTATTGCTGCGCTCCTTGCCCCAGATTTTACGGAAATGTTTGATCATGTCCCGCACCTGCGGCTGCACCTGATGGTCATTATAGTACTCACGGATAAAGAGAATCACGTCCCAGTGTTCCTGAGTTAATTCGATGCCCTCTTTTCTTGCGGCAGCAACTGCAAAGCTTTCGGTCCATTCATTCATATCCTGAATATAGCCCTCCTGGTCGGTGGCTATCTTGCGTCCATCGACATCAAGATAAAGAATCTCTGTGGCGTAGGGATTTGTCTGCATTTTATCTCTCCAATCTATTGGGGTGCGAAGTGTTTTGCACATCGCACCCCATTTTACTACAGTACTGCTCCTGGGAACCTGTCCGAGATCAATTCATAGGCACATGATTGGTTCGCACGATCTGATAGGCGCGCCCCAGATAAGACAAGGGCACGCTCCATACATGAACCAGACGCGTGAATGGGAACAGCAGGAAGACCGTCATGCCGAAGAACATGTGCAGCTTGAATATCGGCGACACATCCCTGATCAGGTCAGGATTGACACTCAGGGTTGCGACACTCTGCACCCAGGACGTCAGGGCGATCATGGTGGTTGCATCACCGTGAGACGCATGGTTCCAGGAAACCACAGTGGTGCTCAGGCCCAGCACAACAGTCGCCAGCAACCAGCCGATGATGAAAGTATCGCGCTTGCGGCTGACGGCCCGAACCCGGGGTTCGGTCAGGCGCCTCAATAGCAACATAATGGCGCCAATCAGGCACATGCTGCCAAAGATCAGCCCGGCATAGATTGCGATATACTGGTGGGCAACATCCGATATACCCATTGCCAGAAACCAGCTGTGGGGTGTGAGCATGCCAAAAAGGTGGCCGAAAAACACGGCCAGTATCCCCACGTGGAACAGATTGCTGGCAAGGCGCATGTTTTTGTTGTTTAGCAGCTGACTGGAATCGGCCTTCCAGGTGTACTGCTCACGGTCAAAACGAATCCAGCTTCCAAGTACAAAGATGGTACCCGCCAGATAGGGGTAAGCCCCGAAAATGAAATCATGTAAGCTCATTCTGTATTCTCCTCAGGCTGCCTGGGCCATATGGCCCCGATTTTCAATGATCCGGAGCAGTTTGGCATAGGGACTGCCTGCTTTCTCCAGATTTTCTGCCAACACCTTCAAAACCTTGGATGCATCCCCAAGGAATATTCGCGCCTGCATATCATCCAGGGTCGAAACATATTCCAGGATCGCCGGCAGAAAATCGGGGATCTCCCCCTTTTTCAACTGCAGGCCACTGCCCTTGAAGTGTTCTGAAAGATCAATAAGCGCCGGTCCGCGTCCCCGGTCATCACCGAACAGGTGATGGGTCAGGTGCAAATCATGTTCCGGCGTCATGTCAAAAGTCCGCACATACTCAGCCTGCAATGCGGTCAGGTCATGCAGTTGTATCCACGAGATCAACTGCATCAGCTCTTCCCGTTCCTGCGCTGTCACTTGCGGGTCCTGTTTCAGCGCCGCCATAATATCCGGCAGGTTCTGCACCAGCTCACCTGTCGGGTAATCCAGCAGACGCGCCATGATGTTGTAGAGTCGCATAATGATATCTCCCGGTTAACCCTTCTTCTTGCGTGGCTGAATGCCCTGGGGCGTGTAGGTACGCTTGCGCGGCGTCGGAAACAGGGTAAAGCCCTGACCGGAGTCGCGTCCCTGGGAACTGATGTTGCCTGCTGAAAAACCGACCTGACCCTGGAATGCATAGGGATCTTCCTGGCTCATTTCCTGATGCGCCGTTGGAATCACGAAGCGATCCTCGTAGTTGGCGATACCGAGCATCTGATACATCTCCTCGGCTTGCAGTTCAGTCAGTCCAACTGCTTCCAGAGCTGCTGTGTTTGGCTTATTTTCAATCGCCTTGGTGCGCTGGTTGCTGCGCATCGCCAGCATCCTGTTAAGGGCGCTGAGGATCGGCGCTTCGTCGCCAGCGGTCAGCAGGTTGGCCAGATATCGTACCGGGAAACGCAATGCTTCAGCCTGGGGAATAACCCCATCTTCTGAAGTCGGCAGGTTGCCCTGGTCGATCTGGCTCTGTACCGGCGACAGAGGCGGCACGTACCACATCATCGGCAAGGTACGGAACTCCGGATGGATCGGGAAGGCAATCTTCCAATCCATAGCCATCTTGTAGACCGGCGAATCCTTGGCGGCATCCAGCCATTGTTGGGGAATACCCTGTTCCAGAGCCACGGCGATCACCTCGGGATCGTTTGGATCGAGGAACATATCCAGCTGCGATTGATAGAGGTCCTTTTCATTATCGACCCCTGCTGCATCACTGATCTTGTCCGCATCATAAAGCACGACGCCCATATAACGAATACGGCCGACACAGGACTCGGCGCAGAGAGTTGGCATGCCGGACTCGATACGTGGATAGCACAGGATGCACTTCTCTGACTTGCCGGATTCCCAGTTATAATAGATCTTCTTGTACGGGCAGGCGCTGACGCACATGCGCCAGCCGCGGCATTTATCCTGATCGATCAGCACCCCGCCATCCTCTTCACGCTTGTAGATAGCACCGGATGGACAACTTGCCACACAGGCCGGGTTCAGGCAGTGGTTACACAGACGCGGCAGGTACATGTGGAAAGTTTTTTCAAAATCCTTGTACATCTGCTTCTGGATACCATCGAAGTTCGTATCCTTTGAACGGTCCTCGAAGGCGCCGGCCAGATCGTCTTCCCAGTTGGGTCCCCAATGGATCTTTTCCATCCGCTTGCCAGTGATCTGAGACAGCGGGCGTGCAGTAGGCGCCGCCTCAGAGAGAGGTTTGTTCTGCAGCTTGGTAAAGTCGTAATCGAACGGTTCGTAGTAGTCGTCGATCTCCGGCATATCAGGATTGGCGAAGATATTAAGCAGCTTGCTGACGCGGCCGCCAGCCTTGAGCTCCAGCTTGCCGTTCTTCTTGACCCAGCCACCGTTCCACTTCTCCTGGTCTTCCCAGTTCTTCGGGAAACCGATGCCAGGCTTGGATTCAACATTATTAAACCAGGCGTATTCCACACCCTTGCGGTTAGTCCAGATGTTCTTGCAGGTCACTGAACAGGTGTGGCAGCCGATGCACTTGTCCAGGTTCAGGACCATTGCAATTTGCGCACGTATTTTCATCTTATGTTCCTCAAAGTTCTTTCCACCGGGATGCAGGATGGATGTCGAACCCACCCTGCATCGATACAATCAACGGAGTTAGTTGTTGACCCCCGGGGGATTAAGCTGGGCTTCACGTTCCGGCGTCAGGTCACGTTCCAGCCAATCAATATCAGCATCCTCGATCTTGTGGATGATGACATTTTCGTCACGCTGGCTTCCCACCGCGCCATAGTAATTGAAGGCGTATGAAAGCTGGGCATAACCACCGATCAGATTGGTCGGTTTCATGATGACCTTGGTCACACTGTTGAGAATACCACCACGCTTGCCGGTGGTATTGGAGCCCGGCACGTTAACATTCTTCTCCTGGGCGTGATACATGATGGCCATGCCTTCAGGCACACGCTGGCTGACCACCACACGCGCTACCGTGGCGCCGTTGGCGTTAACCGCCTCCACCCAATCGTTGTCCTTGATACCAATACTCGCGGCTTCATCTTCATTCAGCCAGAAGTAGGGACCGCCACGGAACAGGGTCAGCATGCGCAGATTGTCCTGGTAGGTGGAGTGGATACCCCACTTCGAGTGCGGGGTGATCCAGTTCAGCGTCAGCGTCTTCTTGCCCTTCAGCTTGTCGGCCAGGCCCTTCGGCAGGTTCTTGTGTGCTCCCAGGTCCTGTGGCGGACGATAGCAACACAGCCCCTCGCCAAAGTCGAGCATCCACTCGTGGTCAAGATAGAATGTTGCACGACCAGTCAGGGTACGCCATGGAATGTGCTCATGGACATTGGTGTAGCAGGCGTTGTAGCTCACCTCTTCCGACTCGATACCGGACCAGGTCGGCGCGGTAATGATCTTGCGCGGCTGGGCGACGATATCATGGTAACGGATCTTCTCTTCATGCCGTCCCGCATAGAGATGGCTATGGTCGATACCAGTCTTCTTGCTCAGTGCGGTCCATGCTTTGTGCGCCACCTCGCCGTTGGTCTCGGGTGCCATCTGCAGCACGGTATCACATACATGGACATCCTCCACCAGTGACGGACGCCCCTTGGAGATACCCTCATCGGTAATCGCGCCATTAAGCTCGCACAACTGCTCGATCTCCAGGTCGGTATTCCAGTCGATACCCTTGATGTTGTTGCCCAACTTGTTCAGCAACGGTCCAACAGAGGTGAACTTCTTGTAGGTGTTGGGATAGTCACGCTCGACCACCTTGAACACAGGTGCGGTCTTGCCCGGAATCAGGTCGCATTCGCCCCTCTTCCAGTCTTTGACCTCACCAAAGGGCTGTGCCATCGCCATCGGGGTATCGTGCTGCATGGGCATCGAGACCAGGTCTTTCACTGTACCCAGATGCTCTTCAGAGAGTTCGGAGAACTTCTTGGCGATCTTTTGGAAAATCTGCCAGTCAGACCTGGATTCGAAGGCCGGATCCACCGCCTTGCCCAACGGATGCACGAAGGGGTGCATGTCCGTGGTATTGAGGTCGGCCTTTTCGTACCAGGTCGCCGTCGGCAGGACGATGTCCGAGTAGGCGCCGGTGGAGTTGAGGCGGAAGTTGATATCCACCATCAGATCCAGCTTGCCCACAGGGGACTTTTCACGCCATTTGATCTCTTTGGATTCCTTGCCTTCAATACCCTCTTGCATTACGCCGTTCTGGGCGCCCACAAGATGCTTGAGGAAATACTCATGGCCCTTGGCGGAACAACCCAGCAGATTGGCGCGCCAGACGAAGAGATTACGTGGGAAGTTTTCTTCCGCATCGATGTCTTCATAGGCAAAGGCGGTATCGCCGCTCTTCAGTTGCTCGACCAGATGATTGACGACACCGGCCTCGTCGGTCGCACCGGCGGCCTCGGCCTCTTTGACGATGTCGAGCGGATTCTTGTTGAACTGCGGCGCGGATGGCCCCCAACCCAGACGCTGGGATACCACGTTGTAGTCGGCGATCTGATAGCCCCGGTACTTGGCCTTGGCGGTGGAGCCCAGCACATCATCGGCCGCCACCTTCTCATAGCGCCACTGGTCGGTATGAAAATACCAGTAGGTCGTGGATGCCATGTGGCGTGGTGGACGGTGCCAGTCGAGGGCAAAGGCGATAGGCGCCCAACCTGCCTGGGGACGCAGCTTCTCTTGTCCTACATAGTGCGCCCAGCCGCCACCGGACTGACCAATACAGCCACAGAAGTGCAGCAGGTTCATGATGCTGCGGTAGCTCAAATCGTTGTGATACCAGTGGTTGATGGCGGCGCCCATGATGACCATGGACTTGCCCCTGGTGTCTGCTGCGTTTTGCGCAAACTCGCGACCGGTACGCTCCAGATCGGCACGCTTGATACCGGTAACCTTCTCGGCCCAGGCCGGAGTATAAGGCACGCTGGCATCGTCGTAGGAGGTGGCCAGGTTGTCACCCAAGCCACGATCGATACCGTACTGTGCTACCTGCATGTCAAACACGGAGCAAACCAGCGCCTCTTCGCCGGAGGCCAGCTTCAGCTTGCGCACCGGGATGTTGCGGGTAAGGGTATCGCCTTCGCCGGGGGTGAAATGGGGAAAGTCGACCGCAACCACTTCATCCTTGCTGTCGATGCAGCTAAGCTCTGCTTCGATATCGGCCTGATCCTTGCCGCTCTTCTCCAGCAGGTTCCATTTGCCCTCTTCGCCCCAGCGGAACCCAATAGAACCATTAGGTACCACGAACGCCTTGCTCTTGGCGTCATAGACAACCGTCTTCCACTCAGGGTTATTCTCTTCACCCATGTTGTCAGCAAAGTCGGATGCGCGCAGAAAACGTCCGGAAACATACCGGTCGCCATCTTTATTCAGCATGATCTGCATCGGCAGATCGGTATACTGACGCACGTATTCGGTGAAGTATGGGTCTTGCTTATCGATGTGGAACTCTTTGATTGCCACATGCCCCATGGCCATGAAGGCAGCAGCGTCGGTACCCTGTTTGACCGGCATCCACAGATCGGCAAACTTCACATACTCGGCATAATCCGGCGCCATGGAGACCACCTTGGTACCGTTGTAACGGGACTCGATGGCGAAATGAGCATCCGGAGTACGGGTCATCGGCAGATTGGCACCGGTGATAATCAGATATTTCGAGTTATACCAGTCGGCCGCTTCGGGCACGTCGGTCTGCTCACCCCAAACCTGGGGAGAGGCGGCCGGCAGGTCACAGTACCAGTCGTAGAAGGAACCAACTGCGCCACCGATCAATGACAGGTAACGCGAACCCGCAGCATAACTGATCATGGACATCGCGGGGATGGGCGAGAAGCCATAAATCCGGTCCGGCCCCCACTTCTTGATGGTATAGATGTTAGCCGCGGCGATGATCTCGGTGACCTCCTCCCAATCGGCGCGAACAAAACCGCCAAGGCCACGAACGGCGGTGTATTTCTTGCGCTTTTCAGGATCGCTCTGGATCGCTTCCCAGGCCTCTACCGGATTCTTGCCGGCAGCCTTCTCTTTGCGATACAGGTCCACCAGGCGGCCACGCACCAGCGGGTACTTGATGCGGTGGGGGCTATAGAGATACCAGGAGAAAGAGGCGCCGCGCTGGCAGCCTCGTGGCTCGTGGTTGGGCATGTCGGGGCGGGTGCGGGGATAGTCGGTCTGTTGCATTTCGAATGCAACCAGGCCATTTTTTACATAAATCTTCCACGAGCAACCACCGGTACAGTTTACACCGTGGGTGGAGCGCACCACCTTGTCATGGCGCCAGCGGTTACGATAAGTCTCTTCCCACTGCCGGTCCTCGTTGGTCACAATGCCATGGCCCTTGGAAAAGGTGCCTTGAACCTTCTCGAAAAACTTCAGGCGATCTAGAAAGTGACTCATAATTTGTCTCCTCTAATGCAATTTGCTTGATTTCAATCATCTCTCAGTCTGCTGGATCAGCAGTGAGCTTACCGAAAAAAGAGAGGGTAAACTCACGGCTGCCCGTCAGCCGGTCACTCGTCAGGGATTATCGTACTCACGCTTTGGCCCCAGGTAATACCACCAGTTCAGCAACAGGCAAACTCCGTAGAAAATCGCAAATCCATAGAGCGCGTACTCCGGGGTCGCCAGCTTGATCTGTTCGCCGAACACTTTGGGGATAATGAATGCACCATAAGCGGCGACTGCGGAGGTCCAGCCCAGTGCAGGACCAGCCTGCTCCTTGTTAAACACCATGGCGATGGTGCGGAAGGTAGAACCATTGCCGATACCCGTGGCGGCAAACAACACCAGGAACAGTACAAAGAAAGGCAGGAAATACTCCTCAGGCGTCGCAGAGACGTAGGCCTGTTTGAGGTAGTAGGCGACTCCCAGTGCGCTGCCGATCATCACGATGGCGACCATCTGGGTTACCTTGGCGCCGCCAATTTTGTCCGCAATCCATCCGCCTATAGGACGAATCAAGGCGCCGATGAATGGTCCCATCCAGGCATACATCAGCGCTGAAGGACCGGCGGCATTCAGCACATCGTGGGTCATTACCCCGTCAACCATAATATGCTGATAACCAAACACCACTTTGATCGCCAGTGCGAATCCCGCGGAATAGCCGATGAAGCTACCGAAGGTCATGGTGTAGATAATGCTCATTATCCAGGTATGCTTGTTGCCGAATATCTTGTACTGGCGCCGTAGATTCGGCTTGATATCGCCGGGAATCATTTTCAACAGCATCACTGTCACAAACAGGATAGCGGCAATGACCGGCCATTTAGCCCAGCCCGGGGCGCCCAGTCCTGTCGGTGCAGGCAGGATCACGTAAAGGCCGGCAGCTGCGGTAGCGAAACCGACCAGCAACATGCCGGCGATTTTTCCAAACGAACCCAAAGGCCCGCTGATTTGCGGCGAGACATGCTCGGTACGCAGGTTGTTCATGCCAAACCAGCCTGCGAAGGCCAGGGGGATGAGCAGTATCAGCCAGACAAAACCGGCATTGTGGATCCAGGTTTCGGAGCCGGCCGGGATCTTGCCGATCAAGGTGCCCGAGGTGTTCACCAGCTCCATCGAGTTACCGCCGAAGAGGCCGAAGGTCATCACCAGAGGGATCACGATCTGCATGGTGGTCACACCCGCGTTGCCCAGACCTGCATTCAGCCCCAGCGCCAGTCCCTGCTGCTTCTTTGGAAAGAAGAAGCTGATGTTGGACATCGAGGAGGCAAAGTTGCCGCCGCCGAAGCCGGAGAGAAAGGCCAGGATCTGGAATACCCACAGGGGCGTATCCTTATCCTGCAGCGCGATACCGGCGCCGATGGCCGGGATCATCAACAGCGCGGTGGTAAAAAAGATCGTATTGCGCCCCCCTGCGATGCGGATAAAGAAACTGCTGGGGATACGCAGGGTCGCACCGGTCAGGCCGGCGATAGCCGCCAGGGTGAACAGTTCGGATTTTTCGAAGTCAAACCCCAGATTAAGCATCTGCACGGTGATGATGCCCCAGTAGAGCCATACCGCAAAGCCGCAAAGCAGGCTCGGGATCGAAATCCAGAGATTGCGGTTGGCTATTTTTTTACCCTTGGACTCCCAAAACTTGGGGTCTTCCGGGTTCCACTCTTTGATATCAGACATGTTTAGCCTCTTCTAGATGGAAATAAAAAACTATCAATAAAAATAAACAGGTAATTCGGTTTCTCGAGTAGATTCGCGGATTTACCTCTCGGCATCTACTCCTTGGGTTTTCCGGAATCAAGCACAGCCTTCTCACGCGCCATGGAATATTTGGTGACCAGCTCCTCCAGCAGATCGGCCTGCTCGACGGCGGCGCGCGCCGCCACATACTCTTCAGGATTTGCCTGCATCCTTGCATACTCGTCGTAAGCGTGGCTCTTGACATCCGCCTGGGTTTTCTGCCGGTGCTCTTTGGCGAAGGTGTAATGCATCCAGATCAGCGATACGCTGGTAGCGCCATAGAGCAGCATGAAGACCGTCGTGTTGACGCCGGTCAGATCGATCATCGCGCCGAACATGATCGGCAGCAGGAACCCCCCCATGCCTCCGGCCAGCCCGACGATGCCCGATGCGACGCCGATATCCTCATAGTATTCATCTGACAGAAACTTGAAAACGGAGGCCTTGCCGAACCCCCAGGCGATACCCAGGACGAACATCAAGCTGGTGAATGCCCAGACATTGAGCCCGATATGAATCGAGAAGTCGCCATTGAGCGTCTTCAGTGTCATAGCGGTTTGCGGGTAGGACATGATGAACAGGCAGACCCAGGAGATCCACATCACCCACCAGGTTACCTTGTAGGCGCCAAACTTGTCCGAAAACCAGCCGCCAAGCGCACGAATAATCCCCGAGGGCAGTACGAAGATTGCCGCCAGCAGGGCTGCAGTCTGTAATTCGAAGCCATATTCGCTGATATAGTACTTGGTCATCCACAGAGAGAGGCCGACAAAGCCGCCAAACACCAGCGAATAGTACTGCATGTATTTCCAGATGCGCGGATCACGCAGCATCTTGAGCTGGTGGCGCAGGGTGACGTGTGAAGCCACCTTGTGATCGGGGTCTGTGTAGGTAAACATCCAGAAAAGGACGGCCACCACGAACATTGCCACCGCATAGACCTTGGGCACCATCTGCCATCCGTAGGCAACAACCAGAGCCGGGGCAACAAATTTGGTGAGTGCGGCGCCGGCGTTTCCCGCACCGAATATGCCCATGGCAAATCCTTGATGCTCTCTGCTGAACCAGCGCGCGGTATAGGCGATGCCCACCGAGAAAGAGGCGCCTGCTATGCCGACAAAGAGTCCCAGAACAAGAAATTGCCAATATTGAGTCGCTGACCCTATGAACCACAGCGGTATGATAGTCACCAGCAAGAGGATAAAATAGACGACACGGCCGCCAAACTTATCGGTCATCATACCGACGGGTAAACGGAACAGTGAACCGGTTAATATGGGAGTAGCCACCAGCAAACCAAACTGGGTTTCGTTGAGTGCAAGCAACTCCTTGATCGGGATGCCGATGATAGAGAACATCACCCACACTGCAAAACACGCCGTGAATGCGATCGTGTTCATGGCCAATACTGATAACGCCATGTTGCGCTGACTTGCCATGTTTCTAGCCCTCTTGATTATTGCGTTTCTTCAACTGAGGGACAGTTTAATCAGGGAAAGCACAAGATGGCAAGGGGTGGAAAAACACCTATTCAACGCCCACTACCACTAAAGGAGTATTGGTGGTGGCAACACTAACATGTTGTAATGAAAAGATAATATGCTAATGTTCCTAAATCGTGAAGAGAGCACATCCAAACTGAAAAATTTTTAGGGGTAGTACCAGATAGATCAGGAGCCTCCCATTCTCGGATAGGCTCCTAATCCCCCCGTGATTTGGATACAATAGAGAGCGTGGACAGAACATATAAAAATTCATTATTGCTGCGCATCGGCATTGCCATGACCGCAATCACCCTGCTCGGTTTTGGCGCCATGCTGGGGTCGATCATTATCAGCGAGGCGACCACGGGCGGGGCCGGCGCGATAAATCAGGCCGGAACCCTGCGCATGCAATCTTATCGCATCGCCAACGTGGTGGTTTATCAGCAGGAGGTCGATGCCGCTGATTACTGGCAAAACACCAGGGCGCTGGTGCACGAGTTTGAAGCGCGCTTGAACGACCCGCGCCTGACTGCATTGGTGCCCGAAAATCCGGACCATGAGTTACGCCGCGCCTACAATAGGATCACCCGTAAGTGGGAGCGGGTGATCAAACCGCTGCTGAATGTCTATATGAGCACTATTGATCCGCAACATGGCGCCAGGGAGGACTTACGCGACGACGATAAACGCGCCTGGCAAGCTGCTCAACAGAACATCCGCGGCCAATTCCACTCCATTGTCGATCGCTTTGTTGCAGACATTGATCTTCTGGTCAATCTGCTGGAAGAGGATGTAGAATCAAAGATTCAGCTGCTGCGCATCATTCAGATTGTGTCGTTATTCCTCACCCTGGGCATTGTCTTCAAGACCATGCTCACGATCCATCACGATGTGCTCACACCCCTGAGGGAGCTACTCAATTTTGCAGAACACGCACGTGTTGGTGATTTCTCCATAAGGGTCAAACAACACCATCATGATGAGCTGGGGCAGCTAAGCGCCGCGTTCAACCTGATGGCGGATGATCTTTCAAAGATCCATACCAGCCTTGAAGAGCGGGTACGGGAGAAAACCGCCGACCTGGAGCAGAGCAACCGCTCCCTGGAGCTGTTATACAATACAACCAGGCGATTGAACGATATACCGTTCTCCGCAACGACCTATCAGGAACTACTGGAAGATATCGAAAAACAGGTGGGTTTTGGCCCCGCTATCATCTGCCTCACCCCACCCACGAGCGGACACGGCATCACCCTGGCTTCAACACGCACGCCTGATGACCAACTCCAGGGAATCTGCTCACCGGAAAAATGCGCCGCCTGCTTTGAACAGGAGCACACTCGCATCAGGGAGTGGCAGACTAAAGGCGAGAACCGGGAAAAAGCCATATCAATCCCCATAAAAGAGCTGGGAGACCAATATGGCGTGCTGCTGATTTCGCTACCAACCCGGAACACGCCGGCTGACTGGCAACTGCAGTTGCTGGAGGCCATAACCAAGCATATCGCCATTGCCATCGGCACCACCTACCGAACAAGCTCGGCGCGACGCCTGGCGCTCTACGAAGAGCGCAGCGTCATCGCCCGCGAATTACATGACTCACTGGCGCAGGCCCTCTCCTATCTAAAAATCCAGGTAAGCCGTCTGGAAAAAAATCTGCAACAGGCTGATAACGAAGAAACCATCCACAGCATCGTAAAAGAGATCCGCAATGGCCTTAGCGATGCATACCGGCAGTTACGGGGGCTGCTCACCACCTTTCGGATTGGTCTGGATGGCCAGAGCCTCAATCAACAACTTCAGGAGACGGTCAAGGAGTTCAGTGAGCGGGCCAATATCGATATTCGACTTGACAACCAGTTGCATGAGCAACAATTAACTGCAAACGAAGATGTTCATGTGCTGCACATCATACGCGAGGCTTTGTCTAATATTATCCGCCATTCCGGGTGCGATACTGCACTCATCTCTCTACGAGGAAGTCATGCTCCCGGATCAGTGATCAGGCTGACTATCGAAGATGACGGCTGCGGCCTGCCCGGCTCCCCGGAACGCCTCAACCACTATGGCATGCGCATCATGGAGGAACGGGCGCGCAGCCTGAACAGCACGCTGACAGTGCAGAATACGGATCGGAACGGCACCAGAATAAGTGTCGAGTTCACCTCGTCAAAAGAGGCCGATTCAATCAATTCACTTCCCCCCGAACGGACCAATCTACTCGAGTCATGACTATTGAAACCCCTATCAGCATCGTCGTGGTCGACGATCATCCCCTGTTCCGTAAAGGCGTTGCCGACCTTATCGCCATGGATCCACTACTTGAACTCATCGGTGAAGCGGCCTCCGGTGAGGAGGGGCTGAAGCTCGCCCTGGAGATAACCCCGGATATCGTCCTGCTGGATCTCAATATGCGGGGCATGGATGGCCTGGCGACTCTCAAAGCCCTCAAGGAGCAGGGGTATGGGGGCTATGTGGTCATGCTCACCGTATCGGACAGCGAGTCAGACATCATCGATGCTTTGCGTAGTGGAGCCGATGGCTATCTGCTGAAAGACATGGAACCGGAGGACGTGCTGGAAAGTATCCGTGCTGCTGCAAGCGGCCAAATCGCGATACCTGCTGAGCTGACCCAGCTGCTTGCACGAGCGCTGCGCCATGAGGGAAGGCCGGTCACATCCAGTGAAGCGGATCTCACGGAAAGGGAACAGCAGATTCTGGAACTCATTGCAGAAAGCCTCGGTAACAAGCAGATTGCACGCCAGCTGGATATTGCCGAAAGCACGGTCAAGGTGCATGTCAAGCACCTGTTAAAAAAGCTCAAGCTGCACACCAGGCTGGAAGCAGCGGTATGGTCGCTCAAGCACGCTGGCAACAGCTAAGGGATGAGGCATTTATTAAAACACCAATCTCGCTTGCCCTGTTGTCCGTCTGTTCCGTGGTGAAAAATGGAGAATACGCGCATGACACGAGATTGCCGCGCTCCGCTCGCAATGACGGGATTCTATGAGAGATCCTGAGCCAGAGAGTCGCGTATGTTGCGTGGAATCGGTTCGCTGCTGTGCGTGTCGTTGGGATGATCGATGCCGGCGTTGATATCGGCGCCTGTGCGGACTGCCTCAGCCATCTCTGCTGAGAGTTCAAAACGCAGAAAGTGCACCGCCGATGTCTTCTCCTCGTCTGCGCGCTCGAGGTCTTCATCGGCAATGGCGTGGACCGGATCAAAACCCTCTACCTGCATCCACACCTGCTGCTCGATGCCGACCATCTGCGTCAATGCCTGCTGACGCTCTTCGGCATCGGTATATTCGATCATGAAGGTTGCCTTCCAGTTGCTGCCATCCGGAACCAGGGGGTTGTAGGTATCCAGCTCCTCCTGAATGGCATCGGCTTCAAAGATGCGTTCGACGCGCAGCATCTCCTGAATCTGATACTGCATGGTCAGGCGGTCTTCAAAATAGAGGGTTGCATGCGGGCCGATGTGCAGCTGGCGATTTTTTTTATGCTGCATCACAGTTGCACGCATCTCTACGCGCCGCTCGGCATACTGCTCCAGTGAATAGAGATCGTCTCTTGTTAATAACGCCATCGTCATACTCCGTAAGCTTTGCGAATCAGGGTCATCGGGTGCATCGCTTCGGTGCCGTCATCGAGTCCGTGGGCAATCTGCCTGCCCGCCATGATGCAGTCGCTGGTGAGGTAGTCCGCTTCAAACTTGCGCACCCTGTTGACGACGGGACGGGCGATTTTCATCGAGAT
>JAIVTC010000196.1:0-2576 GCA_048629055.1 Candidatus Bathyarchaeota archaeon | reverse complement strand
AACCAATATAGGAATTAAAAAGATGAAGCAATATAAAAAGATGTTAATGGCTGCTATCGCCGGCGCATTCGTACTTGGCCTCTCAACTGGAGCACTTGCCGGCAAGCCGGGTATGGAGAAGTGCACGGGTATCGTTAAAGCAGGTATGAACGATTGCGGCACCAGCAAGCATGCTTGTGCAGGCCAGTCTTCAGCGGATGGTGATGCCGAGGAGTGGGTCTACGTTCCTGAAGGAACCTGCACCAAGCTTGTTGGTGGAAAAGTTAAAGCGGCTAAAAAGTAAATCAGAAATGGGGGACAGACCACGGTTTATTACGTGAATCCTTTTTCTGCGGTTTACTATTTAACAGTAAACCGTGGTCTGTCCCCCATTTCACGGAAGAGGGGAATAATAAAATGAAAAATTTTCTATCCGGTTTTTTAATGGCGGACTGCCTGCCGACTAACCTGGTCTTCAAGCCTTTGCTGCTGCTTGGTTTTCGCCTGTGGGTCGCCAAGGCTTTTTTTGATTCCGGCATGACCAAAATCAAGAGCTGGTCAACAACGCTGGATCTATTTCGCTATGAGTATGCGGTTCCTGTGATGTCGCCTGAAATCGCAGCCTGGCTGGCGACCGGCGCAGAGCTGATGCTGCCGGTGCTGCTGGTTTTCGGTCTGCTGACACGCCCGGCTGCACTGGGACTGTTTATACTGAACATCGTTGCAGCAACCTCATATCCGGACATCTCACCGGCAGGCGAGATGCAGCATGCCGTGTGGGGAGTGATGCTGGCTGTGATTTTCGTCTTCGGCCCGGAAAAGATCTCCCTGGATCTGTTCCTGCGCAAGAAGTTAAAGAGCTGCTCAACACCTTTTTAACCACAGATGCACACAGATAAACACAGATGAAAAGTTGTCAAATTGTCCGTGTGCATCTGCTGGACTAACTCCCTTGTGGGAAAGAGATTGCCGCATTGCGCTCGCGATGACATGGTTTTCTTAAAACTTAAAACCTAAAACCTATCAACTCTTCCCATACACAGGAATTGCAGCGCCCGTGACGCAGCGTGCGGCATCGGATGCCAGAAACTGAATCACGTCAGCCAGCGCCTGCGGGGGGACCCACTTGCTGTAATCGGCATCGGGCATATCCTCGCGATTGCGGGGAGTGTCGATGGTTCCCGGAAGGATGCAGTTGACATTGATCTCCTTCTCTCTGTTCTCTGCAGAGAGCGTCTCGGTGAGGGTGATGACAGCAGCCTTGGAGGCGCAATAGGGCCCCATTTTGGCCTTGCCTTCACGCGCAGCGCGCGCCGAGATATTGATGATCTTGCCGCCGCCGTTTTCCAGCATGGCGGGAATAACGGCCCGGCAGCAGTTAAAGACGGAGCGCACATTCAGGTTCATCATGAAATCCCAATCCTTGTCTTTAGTTTCGTGGACCAGAGGTCCCATGGTGAAACCGCCGGCGATATTGGCGAGTATATCGATCTGACCAAACCGTTCCCTGGCTTTACCGACCATGTTGGAGACAGACTCCGGGTCGATCAGGTTGGTTGGAATGATGGCCGACTCAGTTTCCCCGGGAAGGGCGTCCTGCATCTGCTGCAGACGCTCCTCATCGATATCGACAAGTACGATATTGGCCCCTGCAGCAGCAAATGTTTGGGCGACTGCGGCGCCAAGATTTCCGGCGGCACCGGTAATGATGATGGTTTGATGGTTGAATTCTGACATGATTTCCTCTTGGGGCTCCTTGTTGGTTGGGGTCAAGTGTAAAGCAATCTTCAGCAGTGCTCCAACCATGTCTGAAACCTCGTTATTCAGAATCTCGGTGAGAAACAGCTTGTTACCATGAAATGGCTGGATAAATCATTGACCGCTCGGTAAACTCGGCATTCTCTTGATCAGTGACGGGTCTCCTGCTCTTTCCTGATCTCATTAACAGGAGTGGATAGTGAAAAAATATATTTTTGGAAGTCATCTGCCGGCTGCTGTCATGGTGGCAGCCTTGACTCTGGTTGCGCCGCTGACAGCGAATGCTGCTGATGCCTACAATAGTGATGACTGGGAGTATAGCGCCAGTGTCTACATGTGGATGCCCAGTATGAAAGGAGAGACCAACTTCGGTGCTGACTTCGATATCGACTTTGGAACCCTGCTTGATAATCTCAAGATGACTTTCATGGGGGCATTCGAGGCGCGCAATGGCGACTGGTCTCTGTTCACCGATGTGGTCTATCTGAATGTGGGCGCCAGTCAATCAGCCACGGTAGTCGGTGACGGACCCTTCGGCCTGTACCGGGATCGTAAGGTGGATATTGGTCTGAAAGCCTGGATTATCACGCTCGCGGGTGGCTACAATATCGTGGATAGCGAAAAGAGCAGGCTTGATATTATCGCGGGGACAAGATATTTCTATGTCGATGTAGATCTTGGTCTCAAGGTTGATGTCGGTCCTGTGAGAATCTTTGATCGCTCGGTTTCCATATCTGATCATGTTTGGGACGCAATTGTCGGTGTCAAGGGCCATGTCAATATCGACGCCAACTGGTACCTCCCCTACTATTTTGATCTCGGCGCCGGGGGCTCCGATC
>JAIVTC010000195.1:0-4214 GCA_048629055.1 Candidatus Bathyarchaeota archaeon | reverse complement strand
ATGAGGGGTTTGAAGAACACCAGATCATTTAGTGAAATTGACCTGAATGGCGACGGCGTGGTGGACGAATCAGAGTTCCTGCAGATGCAGGCGCAACATCGGCAGTCGCGCTTCGAGTAGATGCCTTATTTCTGCCTACGCCATACATGGATGTATTTACGGCATTTTCCGTAAGATATGCCCGATAGCAGTGACGATCCCACATGTGCTGAATAGTTGCGATAATTCTACCAATTTTGAAAGTAGTGAGCGACTTGTTCAAGTATTATCTCTGTGTGAACAGAAAAAAATCTTATCTGCTGATCGTTGCACTTCTTTTTGGCGGCCTGCTTGCAGCGCTTTTATTCAATCTGCCGGGGATACTCCGCCATCAGCTTGAAGCGCGTCTCGCCGCGAGCGGTTTCGAGTTGCAGAGCATGGATGCGGCATCTCTGGGTCTGAATTCTGCCAGCATCAGCGTGATGCAGCTGCGATCAGCTGAAGATGGCATGTTGATCAAGCTGAGTCAGATTAAGCTGAAGTATCAGCCGGGAGAGCTGTTTTCCGGCACTCTTCAGGAGATGGACTTTGGTAATATTGAGATTCGCCTGCCGGAGTCAAAATCGTTGCCGCTGATGGAGCAGTTGCGTCAGCTCAAGACTCTTTTAGATGATGACTGGCGTGACAGGATTCCGGTGCGACAGATAACAGTCGAACAGATCGCTTTTTTTCCGGGTGATCAGGCCACCCCCCTGCTGAGCGCGCAACTGCGTATGACTAACAGGGATAATCTGCTGCAGGGGGAAATATTGCTGTTTCCTCAACAGCAGCATCAGCGTTTTCTGCAACTGCAGCACCGTGGCGGGGGAGAGTGGCTGCTCGAAGCGACCGACAGAGATCAGCAGCCTGTGTTGAGTGCAACACTGCAGTTGCAAAAGAAGTCTCCGCTGACTATCAGGGTGCACTCGGATCTACAGGAGTTGCGCGTCTGGGGCGCACTGTTTCAGATCCCGTTCCCACCGCATCAGGCGAAGATGGATGCCACGCTCTCGCTGGAGCCGGATTTTGATAAACAGGAAGTCAGCTTTGTGCTCGACGGCAAGCTTGAGCAGATCAGTGATGAGACGCTGCAGCTGCAGCGGGCCGATTTGTCAGCCCGGGGGGAGATTCAACTGCAGCAGGATCAACGCAGCGTGCAGGTTGATGCAGCGAGCAGCATGACTCTGTATGGATTGAAGCGCGGTCCCATTGCCAGTGAAGAGTTGAAAATAAATTCTAGCGCGCATTTTGCCATCAATGAGAGTGGGCTGCAGGGGGTGTTTGATGTGGATTTGCGCTCGCAGAGCATCTCTCGTGGCGATGTCAATATCAAGGCGGCCCGATTCATTGCCAGTGGAAAAGTGGATGTCACAGATGATGGTCTCACTGGAGAGCTTGACAAGGGAGTGCAACTGCAATTCGGCGGCATGCTGATCAAGGATGTTAGTGTGAAGTCAATGCAGATGAAGAGTACAAAAACACAGAGTTTTTCGCTGAACAGCAACGCTGGCAATAGCAGTGACGTGCTCTGGTCTTTCGACGAAAACCGCTTTGAAATTGAACACCAGGGGGTGACCTCGAGTGCGATGGCGCTTGCTGCCGGCTCTATTGAACTGCAGTATGAGAGTTGGAGTTATCCGCTGCGTCAAAGCCTGAGCGGAGAGGTGAAAATGCCTGCAGTGACAGTGAAATCAGATAAATCTGCATATACATTTGGCAGCACTCAGGGGGAATTTGAAGTCGACGGCAAGTTGTTGACAATAGATGCAACCACGCGTTACAAGGCGACTGCAACCGGGTTGCGCCTGAAGATAGAGCAATCACTGCAGCAGGGGGCAGGAACGCTCAGCTTCAACAGCAAGGCGCAGAATCTGAAAAAACTGGGCCGCGCGATGAAGCGGATCACCACAGCATGGCCGCAGGAGCTCCTCGTTGCGACAGGTACGGCTAAATTTGATGGTTCTGTTGCATGGGATGGCGGTTTGCAGAAGAGCCGTGTCGACATCAGTGTCAGCAAAGGAGGCGGGCGCTATGCCGAGGTCTATTTTTCCGGATTGAATGCCGATTTGAAGTTCGATCTTTACCCGAAAATCGAAGGCAGGGCGAAAAAAATCAGCATCAAACTGATCGATATTGGTGTGCCAATCAATGATCTGACTGCATCGCTGCGGCTGGAGTGGCCGAAAAAAGCAAAAAACCCGGTGATGACTTTTTCCAATCTCAAAGCGTCTCTGCTCAAGGGAAGGGTGACGGGAAAGCGCATGCGCATTGATCTGAATCGCCGCAACCATGATTTTACGCTGGCGCTGCATCACATCGATATTGCGGAGATTGTCCGTTTGCATGGATTTGCGGGGCTGAATGCCACCGGCAAGGTGAGCGGCACGATTCCTGTGCGTCTTGGTCCGAAAGGGGTGAGCGTGCGCAAAGGACGCATCCGCGCTGACAAACCTGGAGGAACCATCAGCTATGTTCCGGATGAGAAGGGCAAGGTGCTGAAATCCGCCTCGCTGCAAAGTGAAATTATGCTGAATCTGCTGCGTGATTTTCGCTATGATGTGCTTGATGCAGAGACAGAATACAAAACCGACGGTCAGCTGCTGATGAAGATGCAACTCATCGGGAAGAGTCCGCAGGAGTTTAAGGAACGCCCGGTGCATTTGAATCTGACGCTTGATCAGAATATTCTGTCGCTGCTGAAGAGCCTGCGCGCAGTACACGGACTGAATGAACGCATTGACCGGAAAGTCCGACAATCCTATACACATTGAGGCTGTTATCAAGCATGAAATGCAGATATAAAATACTCTCTCTGATCGTGATCAGCGTAATGCTGGGAGGCTGTTCGCCGACAGTCAAGGTTGAAGCGCCTGATAAGCCCATTACAATCAATCTGAACGTCAAAATTGAGCATGAAATTCGCATCAAGGTCGACCGCGAACTCGATCAACTGATCAGCCAGGAAAAAGGGCTGTTTTAAGAGGTATAGACTATGTATAAATCATCACTACTCGTCGTCATGCTGACTGCATGGCTGCTGCTTTTCAGTTCGCCCCTGTTCGCACTGGATCTGCAATCTGCAAAACAGCAGGGATTGGTGCGTGAAACCCCGAGTGGTTATCTCAGGGCTGTCAAATCATCTTCCGAGGTGAAGGCGCTCGTCAGTTCGGTCAATGCCGGGCGCAAACAGCATTACAGC
The DNA here is from genome assembly GCA_048629055.1 of Candidatus Bathyarchaeota archaeon. GTDB lineage: Bacteria > Pseudomonadota > Gammaproteobacteria > Chromatiales > Chromatiaceae > Sva-25. Next base: position 997 of record JAIVTC010000195.1, on the reverse strand, counting down.
CGGATCAGCAAAAAGACAGGCGCCTCGCTGCAAGATGTGGAGCGCAGCGCAGGGGAAAAGCTCACTAAATAACCAATCACCTATTGAAATTTTGTCCCAATAGGTGAATAATAAATCTACAGGTTGCAGGCTGGTTTTCAGCTCGGCAATGGCAGTCAATCAGAGTACTCCCTCTTGAATCATGCTATTGCAGAGATGGATTCCAGCCTGCTTCTTTTTGTGACGCTCAAATAATGCTGCGTTGTGCCCGCAATGATGGAGTTGGTGTGTCATTGCGAGGAACGAAGCAATCCCGGTTTTGCTGGAGCGCCGGGAGATTGCCACGTTGCGCTCGCAATGACAGGGTCGCCTTTCGGGCATATTAAAAAATTACTTCCTATTACTTCAACTCCTCTTCCATAATCGGCTTCATTGCATGCAGCATATTGGCAAACAGCTGGGGATTTGACTTCTCCTGCTGCGCCAGCAGCTGTTTCATCTTCTCCCTCTGCGTGGGCATCGAAAAGCAAGCCGGGCAGGAGTCCGCGATAACCGGCAGCCCGGCATTTTCAGCAAAGGCTGCTGTCAGGGACTCGCGCGCATACACCAGCGGGCGAATGATGCGAATGTCGCCCCTTCTGTTGGTGTAGTGCGCCTTCATGGTTCTTAGCTGGCCGCCATGAAAGAGTGACATCAGCAGGCTTTCCGCCAGGTCATCCAGATGCTGCGCCAATGCCAGCACGTTATAGCCTTCGCGCCGGCAGGTGCTGTACATGATGCCGCGTTTCATGCGTGAACAGTAGGAGCAGAACGAGTCGCCATCCATATTCTGTTTTGCCTGCTGCATGATGGGCTGCTCCTCATAATGCCACTTCACGCCGAGAGAGTCGTAATATGCGGTCAATGCATGAGGATCGAACCCCTCCACTTCCGGGTCGACGGTGATGACTCCCAGTTCAAATTTTACCGGGGCGTAGCTTTGCAGGTGTCCAAGCAGATGCAGCAGGGTGAGCGAGTC
>JAIVTC010000194.1:0-5513 GCA_048629055.1 Candidatus Bathyarchaeota archaeon | reverse complement strand
TCAGTTTTTTCTCATCCTCGGTCATCACCATGGAGCGGCGTTCCGCGCCCATCATGATCTTGTCCTTGGCCTTCTCCATATCGTCCATGTCGACATGTTTTTTATTGAGACGCGCCGCTAACAACGCGGCCTCATTGACAAGATTCTCCAGATCGGCACCGGAAAACCCGGGAGTGCCGCGGGCAATCAAGCCTGGTTTGACATCATCTGCAGCAGAAATCTTGCGTATGTAGACTTTCAGGATCTGCTCACGGCCACGGATATCGGGCATCGGCACCACCACCTGGCGATCAAAACGTCCGGGGCGCAGCAGCGCGGGATCCAGCACATCCGGACGGTTGGTTGCGGCGATAACGATGACGCCGTCGTTGCCTTCAAAACCATCCATCTCGACCAACAACTGGTTCAGTGTCTGTTCACGCTCGTCATGACCACCGCCAAGACCTGCGCCGCGATGCCGGCCGACAGCATCGATCTCGTCGATAAAGATAATACAGGGCGCATGTTTTTTGGCCTGTTCAAACATATCACGCACCCGGGATGCGCCGACACCGACAAACATCTCGACAAAATCGGAACCCGAGATGGTGAAAAACGGCACCTTGGCTTCACCGGCAATGGCGCGGGCAAGCAGGGTCTTGCCGGTTCCGGGAGCGCCGACCATCAGCACACCCTTGGGTATCTTGCCGCCAAGCTTCTGGAATTTCGAGGGATCACGCAGGAAATCCACCATCTCAGAGACCTCCTCCTTGGCCTCGTCGGCTCCTGCAACGTCTGCAAAGCTAACCTTGATCTGGTCTTCAGACAGCATGCGCGCCTTGCTCTTGCCAAACGACATGGCGCCGCGGCCAGCGCCGCCGCCCTGCATCTGGCGCATGAAGAAGATCCAGATGCCGATCAGGATGAACAGCGGCAGCAGGTTGAAGAAGAGTTGTTCCCACATGGAGGGGACATCCGGCGGATCGGCGGTGAATGTGACATTCTTATCCAGCAGATCATTGATCAATCCATCATCACCGGGGCTGTTGGTGTGGAAGCTCGTGCCATCCATCATCTTGCCGTCGATAGAGCGGCCATAGGCATCCATTCTGACCTCCTGAACCCGCCCGTCATGCACTGCGGTAATAAAGTCAGAATAGTCGATATCAAGACTCTTGCCGCCGGAGGTGCTAAAGGTATTGAACACCGACATCAGCACCAGAGCGATGAAGACCCACAAGATTATATTTTTTACCATGTCATTCAATGAACCGTACCCCTCTTCGATACGTGATATTCCCATTTAGGGAAAGTTCTGAAGTTTGCATAGGATGTGCTGAGCTTGCTTGCGAAGCTTCCGCGTCCTGCTTTCACCCCGCCCCGGCTTCATGCACAAGGAACTTCGAGTTGCTATAGCAGAAAAACATCCTGCTGCGAAAAAAGCAAAATTGTAGTTGATTATACCCTGAAATCACGCCCGATGAGATAGACTTCGCTGCTTTTACTGCGTGATGATTGTGGTTTTCGCACCATTACGCCGGCAAACTTTTCACGCAGCTGACGCATATAGGCGTCGAATCCCTCGCCCTGAAAGATCTTGGTAAGAAAATCTCCGCCTGGTTTTAGGGTCTGAACCGCGAAATCGAGCGCAAGTTCACACAAATAGATCACGCGCGGCTGATCGACTGTCGCCATACCGGATAAGTTGGGGGCCATATCTGAAATAACAAGGTCGACATCACGGCCATTGAGCGCCTCGCGCAGTTTGTCGAAAGGCTGCTGCTCACGGAAATCCCCTTCGATGAATGTCACACCATCGATGGCTTCCATGGGCAAAATATCGAGCGCAAACACAGCCCCCTTCGGTGTAACGATCTTGTGTACCACCTGACTCCAGCCACCGGGGGCCGCCCCGAGGTCGACGACAACATCTCCGGGCTGGATCAAATGATCTCTGTTCTGGATCTCCAGTAATTTATACACTGCGCGCGAACGATAGCCTTCGACCTGTGCCTTTTTGACATACTCATCGTTGAGATGACGATCCAGCCACTCTCTACTGCTTTTTGAACGCGCCATGAATATTCAGTTTCGCGGATGGAAATAAGGTAAGATGCGCTGCTTCAACCGATTCCTCGACAACAGTAAATAATGGACATTACAGCAGCACAAAAACGTTTTCTGCGCAGCAAGGCGCATCACCTCAAACCTGTGGTGATGGTCGGCCAGCATGGTCTGAGTGAAAATGTCATGCATGAAATCAATCTGGCGCTGGATGTACATGAACTGATCAAGGTCAAACTCAGTGTTGGTGATCGCGAAGAGAAAAGAAAGATACTCGGCGAAGTCATCAGCAACAGCAAGGCCGAACTCATCCAGAGCATCGGCCATGTAGCCGTTCTATTTCGCCGCAACCATAAAAAACCGAAGATCAAACTGCCAAAAAAAGAAAATTAAACCACAGATAAACACAGATGCACACAGATATTGTTTATGCGGTAACACTTCAATACCTCCCTGCATAAACATCGACAAAGAGATGAATTGGTTGAGGCGTTACCTAATACGCAGTTTAAATCTGTGTTTATCTGTGTTCATCTGTGGTAAAAAAAGACCCTACGCTCTTTTTCGCCTGCAGACTTGATCAAGGACGGTCGTCCAGCAACTTACCCTCTTTCACGACCGGCATCAGGTCCTCTTTGTTGATGCCCAGCAGCAGCACCGCAACACTGGCGACGAAGATCGACGAGTAGGTGCCGACGAACACGCCAACCAGCAGCGCCAGCGCAAATCCATGAATGATTTCGCCGCCAAAGATGAATAGCGCCAGCAGCACAACCACCGTGGTGAAGGAGGTGATCATGGTGCGCGACAGTGTCTGATTCAGAGAGACATTGATAATCTCTATCGGCGTTCCTTTGCGCATGACGCGAAAGTTTTCCCGAATACGATCATACACTACGATGGTGTCATTCAGCGAGTAACCGATCACTGCCAGGATCGCCGCCAGTACAGGAAGATCAAATACGGCCCAGACGAGTGCAAAGATGCCGACAACAAACACCACATCGTGCACCAGCGCAATAATAGAGCCCACCGCAAAGCGCCATTCGAAGCGCAATGCAACATAGATGAGGATGGCGATCAGCGCATACAGCATCGCCAGGCCACCGTCTTCAGTCAACTCTTCACCAACCTGCGGGCCGACAAATTCGACCCGGCGCAAATCCGGTTTCTCCCCCGTAACTGCGCTGAGAAGGTCAAACACAGTGTTGGAGATCATCTCGTTGGAGACGCCTTCATGCGGCGGGATACGCACCAGCACATCACGCGGCGTGCCAAAACTCTGTGCAGTTGCATCGCCATAGCCCCCCTCTTTCAGCGCCGTGCGCACATCCTTCAACTCGACATCAGATTGGTAGCCCAGCTCGATGAGTGTTCCACCGGTAAAGTCGATGCCGAAGTTCAGGCCACGCACACCTATTGCAGTAATCGCAATGACAAGAACCAGGCCTGAACCCATCAATGCAATTTTACGTTTTGACATGAAGTCAAAAGTTGGCGTCTTGTCAAGGATGCGGGCTCCGATCGGCAGTGATTTCATGCGCTTGCCGCCAAACAGCAGATTGACGACAGCCCGGGTGCCAAGAATCGAAGTAAACATGGAGGTGAGGATGCCGATGAAAAGCGTCACGGCAAAACCCTTGATCGGTCCGGTGCCGAAACTGAACAGCAGTACAGCAGCAATCAGGGTGGTGATATTGGCGTCGATGATAGTCGACAGCGCCTTTGCATAGCCTGCCTCGATACTCGCCTGCGGCGTACTGCCGATGCGGATCTCTTCACGGATACGCTCAAAGATCAGTACATTGGCATCCACCGCCATACCGACAGTCAACACAATTCCCGCAATTCCAGGTAGTGTCAAGGTTGCCTGCAGCAGTGACAATACAGCCACGATCATGACCAGGTTCACCAGCAGCGCCAGATCTGCAACCAGCCCGAAGGTGCGGTAGTAGAAGGCCATGAAAATCACCACCAGCAGGAAACCAATCATTACCGAGCGGAAACCCTGGTCGATATTATCCTGGCCCAGGCTGGGACCGACGGTACGCTCTTCGACAATCTCGATCGGCGCCTTCAACGCGCCAGCACGCAGGAACAACGCCAGCGTCTTCGCCTCTTCCTGAGAGTCCAGCCCGGTTGTCTGGAAATGCCGGCCGAAGGGTTCAAGAATATTGGCTACGCTGATGACCTCCTCGACGTGCTTCCTGATGCTTTTTCCATCTGCATCCCTGCCGACAACGCGATCTTCGATAAAGACCACCGCCATGGGCTTGCTGACATTCTCGGTGGTGACGCGCCGCATCTTGTCAGCGCCACGGCCGTTCAGGGAGATTGAAACCATCGGCGAACCGGAGCGTGAATCGATCCCTGCATTGGCATTGATAATCTGGTCACCGGTAATAATGCGTCCGCGTTTCAGCAGCACCGGCTGGCCGTCACGGTCAAAACGCAGTTCGGATCCCGGCGGGACCTTGCCGTTTTTGGCATCGATGGCGCTGTGCTTGTCATCAACCAGACGATACTCCAGGGTTGCTGTCGCCTGCAGGATCTCCTTGACCTTCGCCGGATCCTGAACACCCGGCAGTTCGACCACGATGCGGCGGCTGCCCTGCTGCTGCACAATGGGTTCAGTCACACCCAGTTGATTGACCCGGTTGCGCAGGGTCGTCATATTCTGTTCGAGCGCGAATTTCTTTGCCTCACGGATGCCCTGCGACTTGAATTTTGCAGTGACCAGGTACTCCTCACCACGCTGTGAAGTGTTGATATCAAAATCACGCAGCAACTCGGAGATAATATCCTCTGCAGCATCACGTTCACTCAACTTCCTGAAACTGACCTCGATGCCGTTGGAGATGGTCTTGATTCTTCCATAGATTTTCTTTTTGCGCAGTTCGGTGCGCACATCACTCGCCTGATCCTTGAGCGTGTTCTTCAGCGCAGCTTCCATATCGACATCGATCAATACATGGATACCGCCGCGCAAATCGAGGCCAAGACTCATCGGCCTGGCGCCGAGACCGGCCAGCCATGCCGGAACATCCGGGGAGAGATTCAGCGCCAGCGCATATGAATCTTGCAATTTCTCTTCGAGCGCCTCCTTGGCCTTCAGCTGGGTTGAGCCGTCATTGAAACGCACCCTGATCTTGCCGGGCTCTGTGTCGATACGCTTGATCTCCAGACCATGCTCTTTGAGAATCGACTCAACCTGCCCGACGGTGCCAGCTGTCACTTCCCCGGTACGGCTGGTCGGCGAGATCTCGATGGAGGGATCCTGCCCGTAGATATTGGGCAAAGCATAAAATGCGGCAGTCAAAATGACTGCCAGGATCATCAGGTTTTTCCACAATGGATAATGGTTCATGGCATCCGGCTAATCTAAATGAATCAGGGAGTGAATCAGAGGTGTTCGACAGCGGTTGAGATGGATTACATCTCTTTGAGCGTGCCTTTGGGCATTACCGCTG
>JAIVTC010000193.1:0-5617 GCA_048629055.1 Candidatus Bathyarchaeota archaeon | reverse complement strand
CCCCGATAGAGGACAGCCCAGCTGATCAGCCACACCACCACCAGTCCATACAGAATCGGCGTCCTGATCTCACCCGGCTGAGTGGGGGAATCGCTGACACGCAGAAACTCCTTGAAAAAGAAGCTGTCCGGATCATCTCCCCAGCCCAGATTGAAAGAGAGCAGGAAATAGTTCAGGCACCAGGAGATCACAGTCGAGTAGTAGAGCACGATGCCGAACATGATGAACAGCACCGCCCACCAGCCGAGCCACTCCCAGCTTTTTCGGATCTTGGCATAGGCCAGCGGCGCCGAGCCGATACGCTCATGGCCAATGCCAAATTCAAGTATCAGCAGCGGAATGCCGGCCGTCAGCAGGGCGATGATATAGGGGATCAAAAATGCCCCTCCCCCATGCTCATAAGCCAGATAGCTGAATCGCCAGATATTGCCCAGGCCAATCGCCGAGCCTACGGCTGCCAGCAGAAATCCCAGCTGACTGTTCCACTCTTCACGCGCCATGATTTATCCCCCTGTTTTGATAAACGGACTTTTTGAGAAGTTACTTTAACCACAGATAAACACAGATGCACACGGATACTCTGATATCATTTTTCATCTGTGTTTATCTGTGTTCATCTGTGGTAAAAAAACAGCCCCGTCAATCCAAACCACCATCACCGCCGGGAGCGCCTCCTTGCTTTTTTGGCGGCCTTTTTTTCCCGCATGATCGCGACTTCAGCCATCTCCTGCTCCATCATTGCAGGCGTCTCCAGCGTAATCCGCCCCAGGGAGCCGGCGCGCAACTCCGAAATAAAGAGTTTTGACGCCTTGAGCAGATCCACCCGCCCGCCTTTGCGCAGACAGCCGCGTTTTGCGCCGATCGCCTCGAGCAGTTCAAACTCTGTTTGCGGCAGCTGCTCGAACTGATAACGCTGCTGCAAATTGCCGGCGTAGTGATGCAAAAGGTACTCCGCAGCGAACATGGCGACATCATCGTACTCCATGGCCGTATCCTTGATTGCTCCGGTCGCCGCCAACCGATAGCCGCTGTTTCTATTCTCGACATTGGGCCACATCACGCCCGGTGTGTCGGAGAGAATGATGCCATTGCGCAGGTTGATACGCTGTTGTGATTTGGTCACTGCAGGCTCATTGCCGGTCTTTGCGATGCTTCTTCCCGCGAGGATATTGATCAGGGTTGATTTGCCGACATTGGGAATACCGACGATCATCGCACGTATGCTTTTATGCTCCCTGCCTCGTGCGGGGATCATCACACGGCATAAATCGGGGATTTTTCTGATCCTGTCGACCTCTCCGCGATGCAGGGCAACAGTGTCAACACCTTGCTGTCGTTCAAGATACCTCTGCCACTGCTGTGTGAGCAGAGGATCGGCAAGATCACTCTTATTCAGGATTTTTATACAAGGTTTATTGCCGCGAAGGGCCGCCAGCATGGGGTTTTCACTGCTAAACGGAATGCGGGCATCCAGCACTTCAATCATCAGATCAATCTGCGGCAGGGCTTCTCTAATCTCTTTGCCGGCCTTGTACATATGGCCCGGGTACCACTGAATATGCATATTCTTTGTCTATAGCAGATGAACGGGATATCCCCTGGAAATACTTGCATAATTCCAATATACGTCATTCCGGCGAAGGCCGGAATCTATAGAATCAACCACTTACAGATCAAGACAAATGGATTCCGGCTAAAAGCATGCCGGAATGACGGAGTTTTGCAAGCACCTCCCTATTCTACATAAATTCCCTGCCCTGTCTCAGCATCAACTTGACACGATTAGATTAGTATATTATGATTTGCTTATATTCTAGTAATCAAGGGTATCATCATGAATACCAGAAAACTCTTTAACGGAACATTTCTTGCAGGGATGCTGCTTGTCAATACACTATCGGGAACTGCTGTTGCAGCATCCAATGTCAACGAATCCGCTGCATTCGAGGGCGAAACATGTTCTCTCTTCAAGAACGGGAAAATTGAAAATTCCGTACTCGCAACCTTGCTGAAGGCAGCTAAAAACGGTCACATGTACCGTGTGCAGACATCGACCTCGGAGATCCGCTTTTGCGTTGACAGCAAAATCAAGCATGTCGAGGGCAGCTTCAAGGATGTTCGGGGTGGAATTGCCCTGAATCAGAAACAGGCTGACAGTGGGCAGGCTGTTATTGTTATCAATACCAGGAGTCTTGAAACCGGAAACATCCTGGTCAAAAATGTGATCAAGGGCGAGGATTTCTTCGATATCGAGAAGTATCCGGAAATCCTCTTTATCAGCACCGGCGTCGAGTGGACAAGCCCGACCAAAGCTGTTCTCAAAGGCAAACTGACACTGCACGGTGTAACAAAATCCGTGCGTTTCGATGTCGAACTGACTGGCGCCGGAGGCAAAGCACCACAAAATGAAGAGGTCATCCTGGTCAGGGCAACAACGACCATCAAGCGTTCGGATTTTGGAATGGGTAATTTCTCAGGCATGGTGAATGATGCCGTCAAACTCTGCATGAGTGTAAAAGCGAAAAAGTACTCTGCATAACACCTGAATCTCTATATCATGCCGCAAAGCCACCATTTCGGTGGCTTTGTTTTTACCTCTGTCTGCAATACAACCTGTTCTGTCGGCTTTAGCAAAGCACGTGGAAAAACTTCGACGACTGGAGGTGGGGCTTTAGCCTCGTCTGACTTCTGCGGGACTAAAGTCCCACCTCCAGTTTAGAGTAGAAATTAATGACCGCTCCCGATAAAGGGGTTGTCATTAGAATTGACATCATTTCGAATTGGCTGCAGCGACATTAAATAGACTTCCAACGCCCGCTTGTCAGCAGGCGTTAAACGCATGGTGCTGCCGCCAAGCACCTCCGCCATACGTCCTGATACAGATGAGCCATCCGGCTTTACTCCCCTGTCAAAAAAATTGAACAGGTCATGCAGTTTCCAGATCCCAATCCCCGTCTTTTTATCGGGCGTGATATTTGGGACAGCTATCCCTCCAGGGCCTTTGCGGTTGCCGGCCAGATGACGGGACCTATTCATGCCGCCAAGCATGCCGCGCGGGGTATGGCACTCACCGCAGTGACCCAGCGCATTCGCCAGGTAGGCGCCGCGGTTCCATTCACGAGATTTTGAGCGATCCTGTTTTAAGGGACCAGGCCTGAAATTGACAGCTTTCCACTGTCCAACCATCGCACGCGAATTGAAAAGCGGCCGCAGTTTATGCGGCTTGTTTTTTACCGGATAGGCAGGCTGTGTCATTAGATATGCATACAGGGCATGCATATCCTCGCGCGTCATGCCGGTAAATGAAGTATATGGAAAGGCGGGGAAAAGGTGTTGATTTTTGCGGTTTCGTCCATGACGCAGGGCGCGTACAAAATCCTCTTCACTCCAGGCGCCGATGCCATACTTTTTGTCCGGCGTAATATTTGGCGTGTAAAAAGTACCGAACGGTGTTTCAATGGGTCGCCCGCCTGCCAGTGGCTTGACACCCGCGTGACAGGAGCCGCAGCCTGCCGCATCGAAGATATAGTGTCCACGCTCGACAAGAGCTCTGTCAGCCCATGAACTGGAGGTGCTGAAGAGCAACCCGGGCAACAGAAACATCGCGTATAGTTTTTTCATAACGGCTCCTTCATTCGGTTGTATAAATGGATACTACTACATTTTTCTCAATCTTGATGATCGTCGTCAAAACTTTTCATGGCGTCTGCTCAATCCCGTTTAGAATAGAAGCATGAATCCACAACGCCGCTTATCATCATGAAAACCCTGACTCTCGTCCGCCACGCCAAATCCAGCTGGAATCATCCCGGGCTTGCAGATTTTGAGCGCCCGCTCAACAAGCGTGGCGAGCGTGATGCACCCCGAATGGGAGGCCGCCTGGCTGCACAAAATATTCGACCGCAGATCATCGTCTCCAGCCCGGCGGTACGCGCATTGACAACCGCGAAAGTCATTGCCTCAGCACTTGGTTGTCAACCTGCAGAGATCATCACTGATGAGAGGATTTTCCATGCATACAGTGATCAGCTGCTGGATGTGATCCGGGGTTTTGACGCATCACTTCATCATCTCATGCTGGTCGGGCACAACCCCGGTCTGACAGATCTGGTCGAACAGTTGGCGCATGCCGGCATATCGAACATCCCCACCTGCGGCATCGTGGTTATCCGTTTTTCGGTTGATCGCTGGCGGGATGTGAGTGACGGCGCCGGCGAGATGCTGCTGTTTGATTATCCGAAGAACATTACCCCAGCATAACTCCCCGCTGGCAGCGTGCTTATGAGGCCATAGGAGATCAGAAATAAATTAACCACAGAGCCTCTTAAATCTGTGTTTATCAGTGTGCATCTGTGGTTAAAAAAATCAGAAAACCGAATGCTTATGCAATGAATAATCCTCAAGTTAACAATTATCAGTTTTCTGTATTCAACTGTCTTCCATACATTTTTTGAGAAATATCATATTGACTTCAAGATCGATAAAAGAGAGTATATAAGTATATTCTAATGCTTCATGTCGGGAGTTTCACATGAATAGTGGAAATCTTGTTATACGTTTATTGCTCACGACCTTACTGCTGATCAGCGGGATAGCAACGACTGCCTCTGCAGAGCAGAAAGTTTGCACCCCTTTCCGTGACGGCAAGGTTAAGCAATCTGTACTTGCCGTCATGCTCAAGGCAGCAAAAATCGGCAATCTCTATCGCATTCAACCGGCAACTTCCGAGGTGGGATTCTGTATTGACAGCAAGTTTCAGAAGATAAAGGGGAGTTTCAAGGATATCAAGGGTGGAATCGCCCTGGATCCCAGTGCTGACAATAATGGCCAGGCGCTGCTCGCAATCAGGACCAGCAGCGTATCAACCTCAAGCAGCCTGGTTGAAAATATCATCAAAAGCGAAACTTTTTTTGATGTCGAGCGCTACCCGGAAATTCTTTTTGTCAGCACCGGCTTTGAGTGGGAAAGTGAAACCAAAGGCATCCTGAAGGGTGACCTGACCCTTCGTGGCATCACAAAGCCGGTCACTTTTAATGTGGTGCTGAGTGACGTCAAGGGGAACAAGGTTGGCAACAGCGACATTGTCCTGGTGAAGATTACCACCTCCATCAAGCGCGCAGATTTTGGCATGGATGCAATGACCTTGATGGTCGGCGATACCGTCAAGCTGTGCATGAGTGTGCAGGCCAAAAGTCACATAGCCGGACGATAACAGCATCCCCAATTCGACTGCAGCAACATTATTTGTCCCCGCAGGCTGCCCGGAATGACTGTGTGAACGAATCCCCTCTCCCAATGGGAGAGGGTGAGGGTGAGGGTGAGGGTGAGGGTGAGGGGTTTTAATGCCAGAAAAAAAAGGAGCCGCTGCCCTTCTTCTTGCGTTGCAGCTTTTTCGCCCGCTTGCGGTCAGCGCGTTCATCTGCTGCCGAATAGGCTTTCGGAAGTCCCTGATCAATACTAACGAGAGTGTCGTCAATAGTGACGAAGTTCTTATACAGCCAGCGGGCATCATCAACAGCCAGGCGGACGCAGCCGTGACTCGCATGGTATCCGGGTACCTTGGAAGAGCCATGCATGGCGTATCCACCATCGTAGAACATGCAGTAGGGCATCTTGG
>JAIVTC010000192.1:0-4176 GCA_048629055.1 Candidatus Bathyarchaeota archaeon | reverse complement strand
GCCTCATTCCTAAAGAGTAGGACCACACGGATAAACAGCCATACAACCATTAGAGATCATTTACCAGCATATGGCTGCACGTATCAACATACGTCAAATCGACGCTATTATGAGGAGGTTCATTATGATTTCTTTGATAAAAAAACCAGCCGTCGCATTGGGAATAGTCGCGACATTCATGCTAAGCAGTGTGACAAATGTGGTAGCAGGTCTGCCCAACCCCGGCATGAAAGTCGATGCTGATCACACCGCGCTTGTTATCACCGATCCGCAGAACGATTTCCTGAGCCCGGACGGCGTCACCTGGGGTGTTGTCGGTAAAAGCGTGACGGCCAATAAAACGGTAGAGCACATCGAGGCGCTGCTGAAGGCGGCAAAGGAGAGTGATATGCCTGTTTTTATCTCGCCGCATTACTACTACCCGACCGACCACGGCTGGAAGACCGAAGGCGCTTTGGAAGTGCTGATGCACAAAATCGGCATGTTCGATCGCAAGGGAGCGCTAAGCATGGAGGGGTTTGAAAATTCCGGCGCTGACTGGCTGGCTGCCTACAAGCCGTACATTCAGGATGGCAAGACCGTCATCACCAGTCCGCACAAATTGTACGGTCCTGACAGCAACGACCTGGTATTGCAATTGCGCAAACGCGGCATCAACAAAGTCATCCTGGCAGGCATGTCTGCGAACTTGTGCACCGAGTCGCACTTGCGTGAACTGATGGAACAGGGCTTTGAAGTCACGGTGGTCAAGGATGCCACTGCCGGGGCGCAGGTGCCGGAAGGAGATGGCTATCAGGCTGCGCTGGTGAACTTCCGCTATATTGCCAATGCGGTTGTTCCTACTGATGTTGCTGTGAAGGGCATCAAGAACAGAGGTGAACTGAAGTAGTTCGTTGCTAGAACCACGCCCCTGTTGAAACCACCTGTGATCCCGGCGGATGCCGGGATCCGGGGATTTCGTCGGCTTACCGGGTTATTTGCAGTGCTCTCCCCCGACGTCTACAAGGTTACTCAGAGGAGGAGATATTATGTCAGCAGAGCCATCCGTTATTTTTCCGGAAAACCATCCTCAGCCGTTCAACGTCGTAGGAGAACAAATCACCGTACTTCTTACAAGAAACACAACGCATGACTATGAAATCTTTCTCCAGGAAGGCCCCGAAGGAAGCGGCCCACCACCCCATAAACACGATTGGGACGAATCATTCTACGTCATCAGAGGAGATATTGAATTCGGCTATAACGATGAACAGATGACGACCGGCCCGGGGGCACTCGTCCATCTGCCCGGCGGAACAGTACATTGGTTTCGTTTTAAAAAGGGAGGCGGCCAGATGATTTCAATAACCGGACAAGGAAGCGATGCCTCACAGTTCTTTACCGATCTCGGCACGGAAATTCCATCTGCTGCGCCGGATATAGAAAAACTTCTGCAAATAGCCGACCGCCATGGCGTTGATTTTATTGGCGACTAACGATTCTATTGAAACACAGAGCAAAGTACTCCGTTCGGCATTTATTGAATCCCCGGCAAGAGATCCGTTCACTGCACTCTCCTGCGGGTCTCTGACCAGGCTCCGCTTCTTCCTGAAAAATTGAGGATACGATCACTGGTAACCAGTGTTGCAGAATAATCTGCCACTTCCAACGATTGTGGTTTTTCACCAGCCTTGATCCGTTTGCTCTGCCATCCTCCGAAAAGCACGCCATAGGCTGCAAAACGTCGGTTGGTGATCACCACTGCGATAGCATTTGCCACCTGGTAATCAAGAATATGCTCCTCGGCATGCAACTTCAGCCGGTCGAAGCGACCCGTCCTGGTATTGGAAGCAATCACTTCGCCACTTTCAAATACGAGGAACAGGACTTTCTCGACTTCATCCGCACAAGCCTGAAAACTCTGTGCTGACAAAGTTAAGATGAGAATTCCAATAGCGGTCTTCGCTCCTCGTCTTGACAGCCTGGGGGATTTTAGAAAAAGGATGTCTCTGCGGAGCAGTGCTGCTGTAACCATTTGTCTGATAAGTGACAACATATTGAGGTGTTCAATCATAGACCTCCTTCGAAAATCTCTTGTGAGAATAAACCGCTGTATGATCATTGCGCGTATTCATGAAACATCCGGGTTAAATCAGGTGCTTCGGCAAAATCATGCCGGGATCAAACTCTCCGATCTCCATGAATGCCTCCTCGTTGAGAATTGCGAGACGCATTTTTTGACAGCGGATGAGCCCTTCTCCCTCCATCCTCCTGATTATACGATTGACATGATCAGACGACAAACCGATGGCGTCACCTATATCCTCCGGAGTGAGTGGGAAGACGATCGAGTTGGTTTTCCCGTCGTAGCCGTTCAGTATCTGTCTGCGAGCTCTGTAAAAGAGTTCCAGTAACAGAAAGGCAATGTGCTGCCGTGCACTGTTGCGGGCTGTATCAATCAGGTGGTTCTGGCACAGGTTCATGTCATGCATCTCCATCTCTGCCAGCCTTGTTGTCAGCTGTGGCTGTTTTTGCATCATTGATCGAAACCGGGCGACTGGAAATGCACACAGCGTACTCTCCATCAGGGCTTGTGAACCGTGCATGTATCCTGCCGCTGGCCCAATGCCGTCGACCTGGAATCCAAAAAAATCACCGGGAAGTAAAAAACGCAGAATCCGGCGTTTGCCATTATCGAGGGTTTTGAAAAGCATCAGCCAGCCATCAAACAGGGTGTAGAGTGTGCATACGGTCTCGCCCTGCCGAAAGAGAATCTCTCCTGCAGGGAGCAGATATTGCGACTCACGAAACTCCTGCATCCAGCCAAGGTCATCTTCAGGAACGTTGCGAAACAGTGTCATGGTTCGAATCGGACACTCCTTGCACTTGGTCTGCGGGTCAGGACAGCGCTGCAGGTTTCGTTTTTCATTCATAGGAGATGCTGACCGTGGAAGTACGACAGACCGATAAGACAGCGAGACAAATCATAGCAGAATCCACGTCGTTGATGGGCGCCCGGACAATTATGCAGCGTGCTAAAGGAGAACCCGTAAAATCAGAATACTTACATGATTGTTTGAAAATATTTTTGCATGCCTGTAAGAAATCCGGTCGGCACAATGTCTTATTTGATAGCAGAAGGCGTTCAATGGCAAAAACCAACGATTTAGTCGTAGCGAGGTTGTGGAAATGAACGAATTAAAATTCAGAAAACAGTGCATCATCGACCCGAACACGCCAGACACGGAGTTTCAACAGGCACTGGAGAACACTGAAAACCGGCAATTACAGGAACAGTGCATCGAGTTTGACGACAAGCTGGCAGATGCACTGGATGTTGCTGTGCCTGATGGTCTTGCACAACGTATCATTGAGCGCAACAGAACACAGAAAACAGACCCGTCAAGAGGCTTCAGCTGGAACAACTGGCGTCCGTCACTGGCTGCTGCCGCCAGCGTTGCAGCAACCATGGTCTTTGCCATCTCTCTGCTGCTGCGCCCGCAGATCGCATTATCAGAAATGATGATCGACCATCTCTACGATGACATCAAAGCACTGCATGTAAACACTGTTGTTAGTGACGCTGAACTGCTGCACGTTTTACAACATTTCAATGTTGATCTCAATCGCACATCGATCGGTACGCTTCACTATGCCAGTATCTGCGACATCGATAAAACCAGTGGAATTCATATGGTCTATGAAGGCAGCAAAGGAGCTGTCACTGTCATCTATCTTCCAGGCAAAGATGTCGATAGTCTGCAGACGATCAGCAGAGATCAGTATCAGGGCATTATCTTTCCGTATCAGCAGGGGGTAATGGCCATTATCGGTCTGCAAGGTGAGAATCTGTCGCAACAAAAAGAGCAGATCCAGGATGCACTTCTGTGGAACACGCCTGGCGACAGCACTCAAGAAGCATCAACGGTTCGCAGCTGATCACATCGATTTCGTGTAATATCTCAATAACTCCGTGCATTGAATACATTTTGTTAAAACAGATGTCATTGCGAGGAGCCGGAGGCGACGCGGCAATCTGGTTTGGGATTATAAATTACATCCTTGCAATTTACCCTTCGGGTCGCACAAAGTGCGTTCAATTTTGCTCCAGGCAAAATTAGTGCCACGGTCGCTTAGGCTCCCTCGCAATGACGGCATTCACACGGGGTGATTGAGAAGTTACGATTTCGTCCACTA
>JAIVTC010000191.1:0-2145 GCA_048629055.1 Candidatus Bathyarchaeota archaeon | reverse complement strand
TATGAATTCCACAGTAAAACAGTCGGAAATTACGACAAAATACCATCTGCCTGGTGATCTGGCCATCTGGGTTTTTATCTTTGCCGAACTGCTGGTATTCGGTATCTTTTTTCTCTCCTACGCCTTTAGCCGCGCTGGCAACGTCGAACTTTTCAACGAATCCCAAAAAACGCTGGATACCGCAAGCGGAGCCATCAATACGCTGCTGCTGATCACCTCGAGTTACTTCGTGGTGCGCGCTGTCACCGCGATCAAGAGTGGGGATGCTAGGCGCTGCGTCAACTGGCTGGCTGCAGCAATTTTGGGGGGCGGGGGGTTTTTGGTGATCAAGGTGATGGAGTTTGCCGACAAGTTTTCTCACGGCATCTCCCTTGGCACCAATACTTTTTTTATGTTCTACCTGTCGATGACTTTTTTTCACTTCATGCATGTCATTCTGGGAATGATTATCCTCGCGGCTGTGTTGATCAAGGCCCGCAGCGGAGGCTATAGTGCGACAGAATATACCGGCGTTGAAACCGGAGCTTCGTACTGGCACATGGTCGACCTGGTATGGATCGTTCTTTTTCCACTGGTGTATGTTATCCGCTGACTCATCTAACACACTTAAACAGACGCTTGACCTGGATCTGGCTGGCGCTATTGGCTTTTACGATTCTGACCTATGCCATCAGCAAGAGTGAGTATTCCGGACCCCGGGTTGTTGTGCTGCTGCTGGTGACCGTTTTTATCAAGGGGCACTGGATCATCGCGGATTTCATGGAGTTGAGAGATGCCGGGTTTTTGTGGCGCGTGCTCGCGCATGGCTGGATTATCCTGGTCTCCGGCGGGATACTGGCGGCCTATATGCTGGGGTTGTAACGATTGAATAACATGATAATTACTGATTGATTTTTTATGTATTGGTATCAAGTCGTAGGATGTGCTGAGGTACGAAGCGCATCACTCGCGTGCATCTCGATCGATGCGCTTCGCAAGCTCAGCAGCATCCTACGCAGAGTCGTGTTGTTTTTTAAAGCAATCACTATGCGCGAACTTTTTGAAAATCACATGGGATTAAAGTGACGATTTCACAGCAATCAAAATCAAACAATGCGGCAGACGAGTCACCCTGGTATGAATCGCAGGGGAGTGAGGTCGAGCTGTTCCGGCACGCCTGGAATCACCAGCTACCGGTGCTCATCAAGGGGCCGACAGGCTGTGGCAAGACCCGCTTTATTCACTACATGGCAGCGCAGTTGGGCAGGCCGCTCTATACGGTCGCCTGCCATGATGATCTCACGGCTGCCGACCTGGTTGGCCGCCATCTGATTGGCGATGGCGAGACCTACTGGAATGACGGCCCCCTGACACGCGCCGTGCGTGAAGGTGCCATCTGCTACCTCGACGAGGTTGTCGAAGCGCGCAAGGATACCACCGTGGTGATGCACCCGCTTTCGGATGACCGCCGCATTCTTCCGATCGAGCGCACCGGCGAGTTGTTGCAGGCGCCGCCCGAGTTCATGCTGGTGGTCTCCTACGACCCGGGTTATCAGAATCTGCTCAAGGGGATGAAACCATCGACCCGCCAGCGCTTTGTATCGATGCGCTTTGACTACCCCAACAAGGAGATCGAGCGCAAGGTGGTGATGCACGAGGGTGACATCGATGAGCAGACTGCCGGCAAGCTGGTCGATCTGGCGCGCGCACTGCGTGTATTGAAAGACCATGATCTCGAGGAGTCGGCCTCCACGCGTCTGCTGGTGTATGCGGCAACATTGATCAAGGCCGGTTACGATCCAATAGAGGCCTGCCGCGCCGCGATTATCGAACCGCTCACCGATGAGGTCGAAACGGTTGATGCACTCATGGAAGTGGTCGAGGCAAGAATGGGAGAGTGGTGATGTCTGAATTTGAAACAAGCCCTGAAAGCGACGTGAATCATGTACCTGAACATGACAGCGGTACAACCATCGCCATGATTGCGGAGGGACTCTTTTTTCTGAACCTGTTTCTTCTTCCAGTGGTCAGTTTTGTGATCCTGGCGCTGCTCTATTTTAGCCAGCGCAAGCATGAGTCACGGCTGGCGCGCAACCATCTCAAACAGGCGTTCGTGGCTGCGGGGATCACCTCGGCTCTTTTTTTGCTGACTAATTTGCTGATTGT
>JAIVTC010000190.1:0-2945 GCA_048629055.1 Candidatus Bathyarchaeota archaeon | reverse complement strand
ACTATTTCCATTCATCCAGCGTAATGATAAATATACCATCTTTCTCTCTATTCGGCATCTGCATGCAAAACTTCTGATTCTGGCTGTTGCACTCAAAGCAGGTTGAAAAACCCTGTATTGTTATAATCTGAAATATGGACTGTTCCTGAAGTAAATTCGACATTCATGAATGGTAAAGAGTCAAATTTTGACAGGCGCTTCGTGCGCAGGAGGGGGCAATGCAACTCTATCTCGTTCAACATGGTGAAGCACTTGCGAAAGATATCAATCCCGACCGGGCGCTGAGTGAATCGGGGCGAAAAGATGTGCAGCGTCTGGCCTCTTTTCTGGCGGGGAAAGTACGGGTTGCGCGCGTGTTGCACAGCGGTAAGATGCGGGCGCGGCAGACGGCGGAGATGCTGGCTGCGGCAGTGGCTCCCGACCTGAAGGTCGAACAGTTTGGTGGACTCAGCCCCAATGATCCCGTGGAACATTTTGTTCAGCATGTAGAGGAGCGGAGTGAAGATCTCCTCGTCGTCGGGCATCTGCCGTTCATGGCGAAGCTGGTGGCCAGATTGGTTACCGGTTCCGAAGAGAGATCCATTGTCGCCTATCGCCCGGGCAGCATCGTTTGCCTGGAAACGGGGCAAGAACCGGACTGGCAAGTGCAGTGGATGATACGCCCGGAACTATTGCCAGAATCACCTCAATGAAAACCTACCGAGATGTTACAGATCACTCCTTTTTACAGGCAGCTCTTATGACGGCGGCAATAACCGAGATTTCAACCAGCAGTTCAGGCCGGGCAAGGCTGGCCTCCACGCAGGCGCGCGCTGGTGAATCTCCTTCGATAACCCATGCATCCCAGACTTTGTTCATTTCGGCAAAATATTTCATCTCTTTAATGTAGATGGTGGCGGACAAAATGTGTTTGCGGTCACTGCCTGCCTGTCCCAGTAAATCATCCACTTTTTCAAGCATCGTGCGGGTTTGTTCTTTGATGTTGGCGTCGGAGTCTTTTGCGACCTGACCACAAAGGTAAATCGTCTCATTGTGTATGACAATTTTACTCATGCGGCGGCGTTCTGTGCCTAAACGGGTGATAGCCATGATTTCTCCTGGATAAAAAAACGGCTGATATGAAAAGGTATAATTGGCCTCCTTGGAATCATTTCCAGCAAGACCAGGTCTCAGACCAACGCGTCATGATTGAAATTTGATCCAATTATAGAATATACAGAAGAGCGAAGCTTCCGCATTCTATTCGGAGGTTGCTGCGGCCTGCTATTTCCATGCAGGAGTGCGTTTTCAGACGCTATTTTTAACAAAATAGGAGGATGTTGATGTTGAATCAAATCAGATTAACTGCTATTGCGATCATTGTCGCGGGCACATCCGGTTGTCAGACCGGACAATACCAGGCGGCAGCGGGACCGAGTGTGGGGCCGGGGCAGACGCTCGAAGCCCGGTGTAGACAACAGGCAAGCAGAGCTTCTTCCAAGACAGGAACGGGGAATATTGTCAAAACGGTCGCTGCTGCGACAATCGGCGGGATCATCGGCAATGCAGTTGGGGGAGGGATACGTCGATATGGCTATTATCCCTATGGTGGGTATGGTCGATATGGTGGGACATATCGAGGCGTTGGAACCGTTGTCGGGGCTGGAGCCGGCGCAGCGGTAGGCAATAGTATGGCGGAAAACACCCAGGCTGTGTATGACGTAGCCTATACAAACTGCATGAATCACCGCTATACGGGACCGCGCTGATATGGTAAACATCAACAGATCCAATGTGTCGCTGCTGGCACTGGTAACTTCTCAATAAGCCCGTGCAGTTCAACAGTTCATAGGATGTGCTGAGGCACGAAGCGCATAATGCATGATCGCTGCGCTTCGCAAGCTGAGCACATCCTATGTGGAGATTGCTGCCGCCTGCTGTTTCATCGGTTCAATAATGGCATATACCATGAAAAACGAGCATATGGTGGCGGATATTCATGATGCTATGGCATCATGATTCAACGGCTCTCGTGGTTAAGCAGCATACGCACCGCACTCCGGCGTAGCCGGATTGTGACGCTGATTGGTCCGCGGCAATGTGGCAAGACAACGCTGGCTCGCGAGTTTCTGCCAGAGGAGTCAGTCAACTATTTCGACCTCGAAGACCCTATCAGCCTGGCGCACTATTTTAATGGGTGTTGGGTTGATGGGGTTTTCTATGTGGATAGAGTTGTAGCCTGCTGTTTCATCAATTCAACAATGGCGTAGATGCCGAAGTGGCGGTTGGGGGAGAGATGTTTATCCAGTTTCAGCTGTTTGAAGAACTCGTCGACATCCAGCTGCAGGATCTGCTGCGCTGTTCTGCCGTCTGTGAGCTGGATCAATAGCGCCAGTACGCCCTTGATGATGGTGGTGTCGCAGTCGCCATGGAAATGGATCAGCTCCGGCTGTGACGCATCGGGGTAGGCGCTGATCCACACCTGGCTCATGCAGCCCTTGACCTTGTTGTCCTCGGTCTTGAATGCCTCGGGCATCTCCGGCAGCTGTTCACCGAGTTCTACCAGGTAGTGATAGCGTTGATCCCAGTCGTCAAACAGGTCAAGGGTTTCTGCAATCTCATCAAGCGTGGTCATAGTGTATGCAACGGCTGCGTTAGATGCGTTAGACATGGAAGGACTCGCCGCAGCCGCACATCTCTTTGGCATTGGGATTTGTGATTTCAAATCCCTTGTTGAGGGCGTTGGTGGTGACGTAATCGATTTCACAGCCGTCAAGCTGTTCCATGAGTTCCTTGCTGACTACGACTTTGACATCCCGGCTGTCAAATACCAGGTCGTCATCATCGTCGATTTCGTCGGCATAGTCGAAGTCATACATGAAACCGGTGCAGCCTGCCTTGTGGGTGCCCAGGCGCAATCCAATTCCGTGGCCGCGCTTGCTTAACATACTCTTGACGTGCTCTGC
>JAIVTC010000189.1:0-3677 GCA_048629055.1 Candidatus Bathyarchaeota archaeon | reverse complement strand
GAGGGTTAGGGTGAGGGGATTTTAACGGTAAATCATATACCTACACCCCTCATCCTAACCTTCTCCCCAGGGAGAAGGGACTAAAAACATCCGCAATGACGACAATTTTTCAAACTTCTCTGATGCTGGTTATTTATGCACCACTGTACTACTCCCTCTCCCGCCGGGAGAGGGTTGGGGTGAAGGGGGAAGGAAAAATCATAGTTCATCAATCCCCCGGTTCGCCAATTCGTCGGCGCGCTCGTTTTCAGCATGACCGGAGTGCCCCTTGACCCATTTCCATTCAACATGATGCGATGCCGACAGCTGATCAAGCTGCTTCCACAGGTCGACATTTTTTACAGGTTTTTTGTCCGCCTTTTTCCAGCCCCGGCGTTTCCAGTTATCAATCCACTGGGTAATTCCCTGCTTGACATACATGGAGTCTGTCGTCACTGTCACTCTGCACTCCCGCTTCAAGGAGTCCAGCGCCCTGATCACAGCTGTCATCTCCATGCGGTTGTTGGTGGTCTCTTTTTCACCACCAAAGAGCTCTTTTTCATGATCGCCATAGCGCAGTATGGCTCCCCAACCGCCTGGCCCGGGGTTGCCACGGCAAGCGCCATCTGTAAAAACTTCAACTCTCATCATGAATCCCGCGTGTCGTTGGAGCAGCAACTCCGTCTGTTGAAACCTTCCTGTACCACTGAAATGATGGCCTGAACGGGGTCAGGGTGGCAACCATTTTTACCGCCTGTATGGCATAGACTCCACCTGATGACGGCCACAGCTTTTGACCGGCGGCCTCCATAAACTCCATCTTCTCCAGTGCTGACTGCTTTTGCAACGGCGGTCGAAAGGCGAAATGATTTTTCTTTTCAACCTCCATTCCCAGCAGTGACAACCAACCCTTGAGCTGGCTGCGGCCAACTTTGAGATGGCTGCCCATCTCCTGGGGGGAGCGGTGCCGTCCCAGCATCCGCCACACGCCAAACAGGCTGTACGGGTTGAAGCCAAAAATGATGACCCGCCCTTCAGGTATCAGGATGCGTTCGACCTCGCGAATCAGTCTTCGCGGATCCTCAGCGCTATCCAGCGCATGAAACAGCACCACCAGATCGACACAGTCACTCTTCACAGGCAGTGCCGACATGCTGCTGAGAATATCGCACGGCAACTGATCCGGCGCCTTTGCATTGTTTAACCAGATGCGCTGACGAATATGTCCCTGCCGGGTGCAATCATCCCACGCCGGCAGGCGCACACCCAGCAGAACCATACGGTAACCAAACAGATGCGGCAACCACTCTCTCAGAAGATCGGCTTCCAAATTGACGATATAGTCTCCATAAAGCGTCTCAAACCACGCATCACTGGCCGATTTTTCTGCTGGATAGGAATTCATAAAAGATCGATGTCAGATATCTGGATGAAGAACAGATTTTCGCGTATAGTTTCCGCCATTCTGCTGGCAATCACAAATAAATCTCCGCAAGAACGAGATAGATCATAACAGCCCGACTGCCATCGCCATCCCTGCTCATGACGGACACCCATAACTGTGTTGAAACTGCGCCTTGTTGTTCCCATCGCTCTCCTCACCCTGTTGCTGTTAAATGCCTGCAGCCAGCATCGCATGGGGGGAATGTTTGACGATATCAAAGGACGCGGGGACCTGTGGGAAACGCTTGGAAAAGGCATGAAGATGAAGGTTCCGCGTAATGGAGAGGCGCGGGTACAGGGGCAACTGGCCCACTTCAGAAAATATCCGGGCTTTCTCGCAAAAATGGAGCATAACGCCCGCCCCTATCTCTATTTGATCATCACCAAGCTGAAGCAACGCGGCATGCCACTGGAACTGGCCCTGCTGCCGGCCATCGAGAGTACTTATCGCAACCAGGCCAACTCCCCGACAGGCGCCTCCGGCCTGTGGCAATTCATCAAGAGTACCGGCCGGGAATATGGTTTGACACGCAGTCGCCTCGAAGATAAGAGACGTGATCCGCTGCTTGCTACTGATGCGGCGCTCGACTATCTTGCCTATCTGGGAAGACTCTTCAAAGGCGACTGGGAGATGGCAATCGCCTCCTACAACGGCGGTCAGGGAACCATGATGCGCGCCAAGAAGGCAAACAGGCGCAGGGGATTGCCGACGGACTTCTGGTCTCTGAGCGTGCGTACAGAGACCTCTAACTATGTTCCACGCCTGCTTGCGCTTGCCAGGATGGTCAAAAATCCAAAGAGATATAACCTCAAACTCAGACCAATTCCAGCGGTCAGGGTGCTTGCCACGACGACCGTTGGCAGAGCAGTCAACCTACGTGATGTCGCCAAGACAGCAGGTCTGAACCCAACCGAATTCAGCCATTTGAATGCGCGCTACATTAGACAGATCACATTGCCGAACCGCATCAACCGTGTGATTGCACCCAAAAACAAACTCAAGGAAGTCAGGATGGCCCTGCTGTCTGCAAGGACTGTCAATACAGACAGCTTTTTCAAAAACCTGAAAAAAGACATCAGGGCTGTAGAACGGCGTGTCGTACATAAAAAATCAACTACCCGTACCCGGACAGTAACCCACCGCGTGAAAAAGGGTGAGACGCTCTCATCCATTGCACGCAAATACAGTGTTTCTGTCTCTTCGATCAAAAGCAAAAACAAGCTCAAGAGCAATACAGTGCGTGTTGGACAACAGCTCAAGATCAAAACAACAAAGAAATCTTCATCTTCTAAAAAACGCTCCAGCTCCAAAAAGCGCACAACCTCTTATACCGTAAAAAGTGGCGATACGCTTTCCGGCATCGCACACAAGTTCGGCACCAGCAGCGCCAAAATCAAAAAGGATAACAAGCTGAAAAGCAGTAACGTACGCGTCGGACAGAAGTTAAAGATCAGTGGCTCAAAAAGCAGCAGTAAAAAAAGCAGTTCAGGAAAATCGTCTAAAAAGTCAGCAAAAAAAGTACGCACCTATAAAGTAAAACCTGGCGAATCACTCTATGGAATTGCGCTGAAACACCATACCACTGTCAGTGCCATGCAAAAGGCAAACGGCATGGGCAACTCGACCAGCCTGAAAATGGGGCAGACGCTGAAGATACCGTAAAAGTTGGCAGTTGGCAGTTGGCAGTTGGCAGAAATCTAATCGAGTCATTACCAACTGCAAGCTTGATTTCGCAATAAACTCTCTTTTTTGTCTTTTCTGCATACTGCAAACTGAAGACTGCAAACTTTCTCATTTCTGCAAACTGATGAGCGCCAACTTCGTTTTATTTAGCTATAACATCCTGCCCCACAGCCAAAACTCCCTGCTGTTGATGGATCAGATTCTGGCCAAAATAAACCTGATTATCACGCATACGGTAAGTAGCCAGGGTTCGCAAGGGCTCGCCCGGCCCCTTGATTCCCGTTTCAGGATCAACCGTCGTGATCACGCAGCGTGAACAGGGTTTGGCCACGCGCAGGGTGATATCACCGATGCGAAGCTGCCGCCATTCGTCCTCTGCATAGGGGGCGCACCCTGAAACAACCAGGTTTGGGCGGAACCGTTTCATCGGCAACGTCTGCTGCAATCGTCCGTTGAGATCATCGAGCGAGGCCTGCGAGATCAGCAGCAGCGGAAAGCCGTCAGCGAAACCGGTACGATCCCCCGCATCGGCATACTCTGCATCACACTGGCGTATCTCATCGTCAGCAAT
>JAIVTC010000188.1:0-2591 GCA_048629055.1 Candidatus Bathyarchaeota archaeon | reverse complement strand
ATCAAGACGCATCGGGGCCTGGGTTATCAGCTACTGGTGCCAGAGGAAGATGCGTAATTCCCTGACATATCGGCTGATCACGACTTCGTTTGTGTGGGTCGGAGCAGCGCTGCTGGTAACAGCAGTGTTACTGGTGCTGTTATTCCGCGGTCACATAGAGAAACACTTTAATGGCTCGCTGCAGGACCACCTCGAGGAACTGGTCGCTGCAAGTGACATGACCCCGGCCGGCGTCCTGCAGATGACCTGGCGTCCCACGGACCCCCGTTTTAACCGGCCTCACTCAGGCTGGTACTGGGAGATTCAGCAGTCCGGTGTCAGCGTCGCTCGTTCAGATTCGCTGTGGCGGGATAGCCTCGACGTCGCTGAACCGGATGTCGATGACATCGCCCGGATTCAACGGTTTGCCGGCCCGGAAGAGGAGCCGTTGCAGGCGCTGGTCCAGGATATTCGCTTTCCACAATCGAAACATCCCTTGCTATTCGTGGTGACTGGCCCTGTCGCAGAGATAGAAGAGAATGTCCGGGCATTTACGATACAGGTTGCCATCACACTTGCGGTGCTTGGCATCGGTCTCCTGCTGGCGGTCTGGATCCAGGTGCGATTTGGTCTGCAGCCACTGCAGGCATTACAACAGGCTCTGGGCGATATCCGCCGTGGTAAAACGCAGCGGCTCCCGCAGAGTTTTCCACAAGAAGTGCAGCCGGTCGTCAACGAGCTGAATGCGTTGCTCGATCATAATGCCGTTCTGCTTGATCGGGCCAGAACACAGGCGGGTAATCTGGCCCACGCTATCAAGAACCCGTTGACGGTAGTTCGCAATGAGACAAAGACGATTGAAGGCAGTCAAGGCGTCATCATACGAAAACAGGTGGATGCCATCACTGCAAGTATGGACAGGTACTTGTCACGAGCGCGCGTGGCTGGCACAGCAGGTGTGCTTGGTGTGCGTGCTGATGTTAAGGCGATTGTTGAGGATCTTTGTTACTACATGGAGCGACTCTACCGGGAGCGTGATATTGAAATCAGTCACAGGTTGCCTGCTGATTGCTGGTTCCGGGGAGAAGCACAGGATCTCGAAGAGATGCTCGGCAACCTGATCGACAATGCCTGCAAGTGGGCACGCAGCAGGGTCAAAATTACTGCCGAATGTGCGGGTGAACGACTCGTGCTCTTTGTGGATGATGATGGTGACGGGATTCCCGAAACACTGCGGCAGGATGTCCTGAAAAGAGGGCGACGCCTCGATGAGAAAGTGCCCGGCAGTGGCCTTGGGCTCGACATCGTGCGAGATATCGCCGAACTGTACCGTGGCTCACTTCAGCTGGAACAATCAGAACTTGGTGGCGTCGGTGCGCGCCTTGACCTGCCTGCCATGTAATGCATATAGCGAAATCCAAAATGCATAAAGTTCGTTTCACTGTGAAATAATTTGCGGAGAATATGATGACAACAATGACCGAAAACAATCAGAAGTTTCTCCCTTCCGAAATGTGCCTTTCATGTCCCACGCGTGATATTGCACTCTTTGCCAATGTCAAACCGGAAGATCTTCACAATATGGACTCTCCTATCACCTACCAGGTGATAGAGAAGGGCGCCATGCTATATCAAGTCGATGAGGAGGCGCACTACCTCTATACCCTTCATGATGGCATTCTAAAACTGAAGCAAGAGTTGCCGACCGGTGAACAACGCATTGTCAGACTCCTGAGAAGAGGCGATCTTGCCGGAATAGAAGCTGTGACATCAGACAAGTATCAGCATGATGCCATTGCAATGACTGACATCAGCATTTGTAAGATTTCTGCTGAGATCGTACTCGATTTCTCTGCCAAGAGCCCGGAACTTCATGAGAACCTGTTGAACAAATGGCAGCTAGCACTGACGGCTTCCGACATCTGGTTAACCAAACTCTCGACAGGGCCTGCCCGCTATCGCGTCGTACGGCTGTTGATCTGGCTCTCTGAAAACTCTCCAGATGAAGCGTTTTTTATGCCTGGCAGAGAAGATATGGGAAATATGCTCTCCCTGACCACGGAAACTGTCAGTCGCACGATTGCTGAACTACGCCGCGATGGTGATCTTGATTTACTTGGTGCTAATCGCGCCAAGGCGAAAGTGGAAAATCTGAAAAAGAGTGTCAAGGAAACGGTATAACACACTCTCCAGTTGGTCGTGATTCAAATGCCCAGCAGGAGAGTTTCGCAATGCTTATGTGAACATCCACTTCACGCCCTGTCTGCAGCTAATTTGCAATGTACCTGAATAACCAATGGAGCATGACCCGTCATTCAGTCAATGAGCGGGACGAGCTATTTGGAAGGGTGCTGTGAATGACCGGTCCATATCCATAACGGTCATTCAAGGATCATTGATATCACCTCACATCGTTAACCTTGATCCAAGGTAAAACCAGAATTGATGTAATGGGTAATCTGCCATATCTCCTTATCGGTGAGTTGCTCCCCAAACGCAGGCATAGCTGTACCAAATTGTGTGCCACCTTCCGACAGTGTCCAAAAGAAGAAGGCATCGGTGGCCACTGGTAATCTACGCGTCAACGCAAGATTAGCCGGACGGGTGGCCAA
>JAIVTC010000187.1:0-5854 GCA_048629055.1 Candidatus Bathyarchaeota archaeon | reverse complement strand
ATGCGTCTTCGGGATAAGGATGGTTACGCTCTCTATACCGGAGCGATGCAGCGTGCAGAAGTTGTTTTCTTTATGAGGCCTGAAGAGGAGGTTGCGACAGCGTTATTTTTGTCACAGTTTAAAACAGAGTCGGTAGATCAGAAAATTGTTGATATGGCCGGGGTGCTGTACCGTAAATGGAATCCCAGCCATGGAATTGACGCTAATGATGCAATTCTGGCCGCTACTGTTATGCAGACAGGAGGATGCATTTTTACGCTGAACAGCAGACATTTCCCTATGCCGGAATTAAATATCCGGAAAGGATGGAGGTGAATCTTTTCATGTGCTCATCAAAGATTATCCAGGATAAAACAGCAGGCCGTCATCGATGTTCACAGCGTGCATCGGATGCGCATAGAGTTCCGAGAGGTTTTCCGGGGTGGCAATCTCCATTGTCCTGCCTTTGATGTAGCGCCCGTCGCCAAACAGCAGCAGCAGATGCGAACACAGCCGCACAGCGACTGATGGATCGTGCAGCACCATGATGCACGCTCTATTCTCTGTCGAGAAAAATCTCGTAAGCAATTGTAATAATTGAAACATTATTCCAGGATCAAGGTGGTTTTCCGGCTCGTCCAGGAGTGCGATGCGTGGTGACTGGGTGTGCAGAATCGCCATCGCAACCCGCTGCATTTCGCCGCCGGAGAGGGTGTTCGCCGCTCTGTCGGCAAGCTGTGCAATATTAAAGTTCTGCAATGCAATCTGAACCTGTTGGCTATCCTCGGCAGAAACACCTGCCAGCAGTCTCTGCTGTGCAAACCGGCCGCTCATCACCAGATCTTCAACCCTGGTCGGGAAATCATAACTGCTGTGCTGAAACAGCAGGCCGATCAATTGGGCAAGCTCTCGCCGGGAGTAGCTGTTGAAAGAGCGCTGCTGAATGAGAATCTCACCATCTTCAACTTCACGCAATCCTGCCAGGCTGTGCAGCAGTGAGGTTTTTCCACAGCCATTGGGGCCGAGAATTCCCCAGCATTGCTGCGGCTCGATGCGCCACTGCAATTGATGAATGAGTTCCCTGTCGCCGGCGCGAATAGTGATCTTCTGACACTGCAGCAGCGCTTTCATCGCTGCGCTCTCTTCATCAGAAAAAGAAAGACCGGTACACCGATCATGGCGGTAAAAACGCCGACCGGCATCTGCCTCGGTGCAATGATGGTGCGTGACATCAGATCAGCCGCCATCATCAGCGCTCCCCCCAGCATGACACTGGCGGGAATGAGACGGCGATGTGATGCGCCTGTCACAAAACGCACAAGATGCGGCGTCACCAGGCCGACAAATCCAATCGGCCCGGCAGCGGTGACAGCAATCGCAGTCACTGTCACAGCTACACCCAGCAGCGCAAAGCGCAGGGGTCTAACTGACACTCCCAGAGATGTTGCCTGCAGATCACCAAGCAGCAGCATATCCAGTGGTTTTGCCAACAGTAGTGCAGCAATCAGCCCGGCAGCCAGTGTGGCTGCAGGCAGCAATAGTGAAGAGCTCTCGCCAAGGTCGCCGATCAGCCAGAAGAGCATGCCGGGGATTTGGGCTGTTGGCGCAGCCGTCAGCAAAAAGGTGATCAGCGCCCCCCATCCGGTCGTCAGGATGATGCCGGAGAGCAGCAGTTGCTGCTGTTGCAAGCCCTGGCGCAGGCCTGTGAAAGAGAGCAGTACCAGGGTGCTGAACGTGGCTCCGGCAAGCGCCATGAACGGGTGCAGCTGAGCGGGAATCGCCAGCAGAAATGCAACCAGCATCGCCGCTGCGGCGCCTCCGGATGTTCCCAGTATATAGGGGTCGGCGAGGGGATTTCGCAGCAGTGCCTGCATGAGGACGCCGGCGAGCGCCAGCAACCCGCCGATGATGAAAGCGAACAGGGCGCGGGGTAATCTAAGCTCCCACAGGATTTGTGACCAGGTTGTGTCGTCAGGGTTGAACAGCAGTTCGATGATTGTCGGAAAGGGGATGGAGACGCTTCCATAACTGACCGACAACAGCAGCATTATGGCGATACCCGGAATGATCAGCAATATCAGCAAAGGCTGTTTCATGGATGCAATTTGATGATGGGCCATCCCTGCTGCTGCGCACGTTGCTCGAGGAGTTCATCCGGATTCACGGCAACAGGATGATCGACCTGCTCAAGCAGCGGCAGATCATTATGCGAATCACTGTAGAACCAGCTGTCATCCAGTGATTGCTGATGTTGCTGCAGCCACTCTTCAAGACGATGCACCTTTCCCTGTTGGTAACTGGGTTCACCGGCGACCTCTCCGGTGTATCGTCCATCCTTGACCAGGGGCTCGGTTGCAATCAGGTGTGTGATGCCAAAACGTTCGGCAATCGGGGCAGTGACGAAGGCGTTGGTCGCGGTGATGATCATCAGGACATCTCCCTTGCTGCGATGTTCATCGACCAGCGCCAGGGCATCGGTGGTGATCAGGGGTTCGATATAGTGACGCATGAATTGCCGATGCCACTGCTGCAGCTTTTCAAGCGGAAATTGAGACAGTGGATGGAGTGAGAATTGTAAGAATTCCATGATATCAAGACGTCCCTGCTTGTACTCCCGGTAAAAACGCTGGTTCTGCTGTTCATAGATATCACGATCAACAATCCCCTGGTCGCATAGAAATGTCCCCCACAGATAGTCGGAATCCCCTGCGAGCAGAGTATTGTCCAGATCAAAGATTGCAAGCGCCACGCCAATAATTCCGCTAAAAAGATTGTCAGAAGTCTGTGCGTGAACTATACCGAATTTCTTTAATTAGCAGTAGCTTATGTTGCTTCATTCTTGCTTTTTCGGAGAAAATTTGAAAGAATGAAAATAGTTATCCGATATTAATAAACTCTTTGATCGTGATAGATTCTGACGGTTTCCGGCCAAATGTCGGTATTATTCTGTGCAATCAACAGCGCCAGCTATTCTGGGCAAAACGCATCGGACAGGATGCGTGGCAATTTCCGCAGGGGGGCATCGACACGAACGAGTCTCCTGAAGAGGCGATGTATCGTGAACTGGATGAAGAGGTTGGACTGAAACCTCATCATGTCAGTCTGCTCGGCTCGACGCATGACTGGCTGCGTTATCGCCTGCCGAGGCGTTATATCCGCAAGAACACTAATCCTGTCTGCATCGGGCAGAAGCAGCGCTGGTACCTGTTGCGCGTCAACTGCAGCGAATCTGATTTTTGCCTGGATCACTCTCCGAAACCGGAGTTTGATCATTGGCGCTGGGTAAAATACTGGTATCCGGTCGACAAGGTCGTCTACTTTAAACGCAGAGTCTATGCTGACGCATTGAAACAGCTGGCTCCGCTGTTGTTTCCGGATGAGGAACCCGGACTGCAACTCTCCGAGCCGCGTGCTATCTCCCGGCGTGTGCGCCTCTATCGTTGATAGATTGCTGTTCAATGTAAGTTTGCATAAATAGTTGGCTCAGCACCTGTATTTGTCATCTCGAACGGATGTGAGAGATCTTATGCGCACCAACATATTAGATTTCTCCCTCTGGTCGAAATGACAGAGTTCCTGCTTTGTGTAGTTATAACGGATATCACTGCATGCTCGAGACCCTTCATCGTATTATTCAGAAAGTCAACGCCTGCTCTGATCTCGGCGAGGCGCTTGATACCATTGTGTATATGCTTCGGCAGAGTATTCAGGCAGATGTCTGTTCTGTCTATCTGACCGATTTTGAAAATCACCGTCATGTTCTGAGAGCCACGGTTGGTCTCAATAAGGAAGCGATTGGAAAAGTCTACTTGCCGATGCATCGCGGACTGGTCGGACTGGTGTGTGAACGCGCCGAAGCGATCAATGTCGAGGATGCCCACAGCCACAAAAAATATCTTGCCACTGTCGAGACCGGAGAGACCAGCTACCACGGGTTTCTTGGAGCGCCCATCCTGCAGCAGAGCAAAGTGCTTGGCGTACTGGTTGTTCGCAACAGGAAAGCGGGGAAATTTGATGACGAGGTAGTCACCTTCGTCCTCACCCTGGCGGCTCAACTTGCCGGTGCCATCGCTCATGCTGATGCCACTGGCGAAGTGGCAAAAATTCAGAGGAGAGGCGGCACTGGCAATCGGTTTTTGAAGGGACGCGCCAGCTCCAGCGGAATCGCAATGGGGACTGCATTTGTCACCTATTTGCCCGCAGATCTGAAGAGTGTTCCTGATCGTATGACGCATGACAGGGAGCTGGAACAGCAGCAGTTGCGTGAAGCAATGCATGCGGTGCAGCATGATTTGCGCAGGCTCAAACAGAAATTGAGCGGCGATCTTGCAGAGGAGGACCAGGCTCTTTTTGATGCCTGGGTGATGATTCTCTCTGAAGATGCGCTCTCTGGCAGAGCGATGCAGCTGATTGCAGAGAAGGGGATGTGGGCGCCTGCGGCACTGCGCATAACGGTTGAGGAACATGCGCGTGTCTTTGATGCTATGGAGGATATCTATCTGCGTGAACGGGCGTCAGATATCCGTGATCTGGGGCGCAGGGTACTGTCGCATCTGCAGCAGGAGTCGCCGTCGAGCATCGAATATCCCGAATCTACGATCCTGGTTGGCGATGAGGTCAGCGCAGTACAACTTGCCGAAGTGCCGCGCTCAAAGCTGGCGGGTGTCGTTTCAGCCACTGGTTCGAGTTCGTCGCATGTGGCG
Source organism: Candidatus Bathyarchaeota archaeon (assembly GCA_048629055.1). GTDB lineage: Bacteria > Pseudomonadota > Gammaproteobacteria > Chromatiales > Chromatiaceae > Sva-25. Next base: position 1,172 of record JAIVTC010000187.1, on the reverse strand, counting down.
ATATTGTCGCGTGCATTGGGCGTGCCGTCCGTGATGGGAGTGGATTCGCTTCCAACGACGCATCTGCATGGCCGGGAACTTATTCTTGATGGCTATAGCGGCCGTCTCTACGTCTCGCCGCAACCCATGGTGCGGGCAGAGTATCAACGCCTGGCGGAGGAGGATCGCGCGCTCACTGCAGAACTTGAGAATTTGCGCGGATTGCCTGTCGAAACCACGGATGGAGTGAGCATCCCGCTCTATCTCAACACCGGACTGCTCTCGGATATGAGCAGTTTTGGTGTGGAAGAGTCTGATGGAGTCGGTCTCTATCGCACCGAATTTCCCTTCATGGTCAGAGACCGTTTTCCCGGTGAAGAGACGCAGGTAAAAAACTATCGCAAGGTTCTGCAGGCGTTCGTTCCCCGGCCTGTGATGCTGCGGACTTTGGATATTGGCGGGGACAAACCTCTGCCCTATTTTCCCGTGAAGGAGTCCAACCCTTTTCTTGGCTGGCGCGGCGTGCGCATTTCACTGGATCATCCCGAAATATTTCTCACCCAGGTGCGAGCTATGCTGCGCGCCAGTGTTGACCTGGATAATTTGCATATCATGCTGCCGATGGTGACTTCTGTTGCAGAGGTTGATCAGCTGCTTGCGCTGATCAAGCGCGCGCATCGCGAATTGCTGGAGGAGGGCTTCGCGATCACAAAACCCAAAACCGGGGTGATGATCGAAGTCCCTGCAGCCGTCTACAATAGTGCTGCAATCGCCAAGCGCGTCGATTTTATTTCGGTTGGCACGAATGACCTGACACAGTATCTGCTGGCTGTTGACAGGAATAACCCACGTGTCGCTGAACTCTACAGTGACCTTCATCCGGCAGTCCTGTTTGCGTTGATGCAGATTGTCGAGGGAGCACGTCAGTACAACTGCCCTGTCGGCATCTGTGGAGAACTGGCGGGCAATCCGCTTGCAACTCCGCTGCTGATAGGCATGGGGATAAACAGTCTCAGTATGAGTGCCGGCAGTCTGTTGCGTGTCAAACGCGTGATATCGACCATCAGCCAGTCCCATGCGATTCGCCTGTTGCAAAGCACTCTGCAGATGAACGAGGCGGATGAAATTATCGCTTTCATGAGCGCCGCACTTGAAAACCTTGGCTTGGAAAAACTGCTCAAACCAGGGCAGGG
>JAIVTC010000186.1:0-2369 GCA_048629055.1 Candidatus Bathyarchaeota archaeon | reverse complement strand
ACGCACACTGAATCGGGGCTGATAGAGCGAATTCATAGTAGTGAGTACAGCGTGGAACAGGCGGAGAAGCTGACGCTGGATTTTGTTAAGGAGCACGTGCCGGCGGGCGAGTCCCCAATGTGCGGCAATTCTATCTGCCAGGACCGCCGTTTCATGGCGCGACTGATGCCGACTCTGGAGCAATACTTCCACTATCGCAACCTGGATGTCAGTACCGTCAAGGAGCTCGTCAGGCGCTGGCAACCCGAGATTGCCGATGCGATGAAAAAAAACATGCGTCACCAGGCGCTGGATGATGTCTATGACTCGATCGACGAACTGAAGTATTATCGTCAGCATGTCTTCACGATCTGATGCATGCTGCAATCATTCAGACGCATCAACACAGGAAGAGCACTATTCAACCAACAATAATCCCCCGTCCGAAACACGATATCTCGCGGTCGAACATCTCCAAGAATGCCGTCAAAGTGCTCTACCGCCTGCATAATGCGGGTTATGAAGCCTACCTGGTGGGCGGCGCCGTGCGCGACTTGCTGCTTGGACATCGCCCCAAGGATTTTGATATTGCCACTGATGCGAAGCCTGAAGAGGTCAAGCGGCTGTTTCGCAACTGCCGTCTGATCGGGCGGCGCTTTCGCCTTGCGCATGTCTTTTTCGGGCGTGAAATCATCGAGGTGGCGACGTTTCGTGGTGGAGAGCCGGCCGAAAATGGCGATCATCAAAGCGATGAGGGCATGATTCTTCGGGATAACGTCTATGGAACCCTTGAGGAGGATGCTCTGAGGCGCGATTTTACTGTCAATGCACTCTATTACAATATCGCAGACTTCTCCATCGTCGACTACTGGGGAGGCATCGGTGACCTTGAAGATGCTCTGCTGCGCCTGCTCGGTGATCCGCAAACGCGCTACCGCGAAGATCCGGTGCGCATGCTGCGTGCTGCGCGTTTTGCCGCAAAGCTGGATTTTGAGATTGAAGAGGAGACTGCAAAACCCATCTATGAACTTGGTGGATTGCTCGATGGAGTCCCGGATGCGCGTCTTTTTGATGAAATATTGAAGCTATTGATGGCCGGACAGGCGCATGTCAGTTTTAGGATTTTGCAAAAATACAGGCTGCTGGCCCATCTTTTCCCCCAGACTGCCGCTGCGCTTGAAGGCGAGTTTGCCGAACGCACCGCGCAGATGCTCAACCAGGGGTTGTTGAATACCGATGAGCGTATTGCCAAAGAGATGCCGGTAACACCCGCATTCCTGTTTGCGGTGATGCTGTGGGAGCCGGTGCGCGCCCAGGCGGAAATCAATCGCGATGACAAGGGCATGCCGGCAATTCCCGCGCTTCAGCGTGCGGCTTCAAAAGTTCTATCCGGCCAGGCCCAGGTCATCCCGATTCACAAACGCTATACCATCATGATGAAAGAGATCTGGTCATTGCAGCCGCGTTTTCTCAATCGCCGCGGCAAACGTCCAAATCGCCTGTTTGCCCATCAGCGTTTCCGCGCAGCCTATGATTTCCTGCTGCTGCGTGCGCAATGCGGTGAAATAGAGCAGGAAGTGGCGCAGTGGTGGACAGACTACCAGGTGGATCATCCGGATGCCCACAAGCATCAGCCAAAAACCAGGACACGCCAACGTCGCCGCCGTCCACGTACGCGCAACAGCGGACAATCCTGAGAGAGTCGTGGCGACTGCCTACATCGGCCTCGGCAGCAATCTGGATCACCCCCGTCAACAGATAAAGGATGCCCTGGCAGTGCTGGAGCTTCCTGATCAAACAAGGCTGTTGACAGCATCGAGTCTCTACTGCAGCCCGCCCATGGGGCCTGCCGACCAGCCCGATTACATCAATGCCGTCGCGCAGATCGCAACCATGCTGCAGCCACTGCAGCTGCTCGAAGCGCTGCAGGGCATCGAGCAGGCGCACCACCGCATGCGCAAGCGTCACTGGGGAGAGCGCACCCTGGATCTGGATCTGCTGCTCTATGATGATCTCGAGATGCTGACGCCAAAGCTGCAGATTCCCCATCCGGGGATCACACAGAGAACTTTCGTGTTGCTGCCATTGCTGGAGATTGCACCGGGGATAGTCATTCCTGGAAAGGGTCCGGCGCAGGACTATCTTTCAAACCTGGAGGATCAGGAGATTGTGAAATTGGAAGATCACTAAAATTTTTTTACCACAGATGAACACAGATAAACACAGATCTAAAGAGCCTCTCGCAATACTCGTAAATAGTGGATTTTGTCATCTCGAACGAATGTGAGAGATCTTATTGATGAATACGTTAAGATTTCTCCTTTCAGTCGAAATGACAGCTTTTGAGAGTTTTGCAGAAAGCTCTAATAATAAGAAGAAAATCTGTGTGC
>JAIVTC010000185.1:0-3309 GCA_048629055.1 Candidatus Bathyarchaeota archaeon | reverse complement strand
GGGTCACGCTGTGCATGCGCTGCTCGGGGCTCAATCCGGCGAACTGCGGCTTCTCTTCATCATCCCTGGTGCCGATCTGGGCAAAGGGGCCGTAACGTCCGATTCTTACGCTGACAGGACGACCGCTTTTGGGATCGGTTCCCAACTGCCGTGACTGGCTCGCCTCTTCCCGGGAAATGCCCTCCGCCTTCTCTACATCCTCGTGGAAGGGTCCATAGAACTCCGCAATCATGTCGCGCCAGTTGCATTTACCGGCGGCAATCCGGTCAAACTCGGCCTCGACCCTGGCGGTAAAGTTGTAATCGACAACCTCGGTAAAATGTTTGACCAGAAAATCGGTGACAATGCCCGCTATATCCATGGGAAACAGCTTTGCCTTCTCCGCACCGGTGATCTCAACTCTATCCTCGTTGACGATGTCAGCGCCGTGCAGCGCAAGAATCCTGACTGTGCGTTCACGCCCCTCGCGATCACTCTTCTCAACATAACCGCGATTCTGAATGGTCGATATGGTTGGCGCATAGGTTGACGGACGTCCGATACCCATCTCCTCCAGCTTTTTCACCAGGCTCGCCTCGGTATAGCGCGCCGACGGCCGGGTAAAGGCCTCCTGGGCCCGCATCACGATAATCGGCAGATCCTGTCCGACATGCAGCGGCGGCAGCATCTTTTTATCCTTGTCGCCGCCCTCCTTGTAGACCTTGAGAAAGCCGTCGAAAACCAGAACCTCACCCTTCGCGAGAAGATTCTCGTCAATCGTTGAGACATCGATGATCGCAGTGGTTCTCTCCAGTCGCGCATCCGCCATCTGTGAAGCGATGGTGCGCTGCCAGATCAGTTGATAGAGTCGCTGTTCATTTCTGTCGCCGGCAACTGCTGCATTGCCCAGGTCCGTCGGCCTGATCGCCTCATGCGCCTCCTGGGCGCCGGCCGACTTTGTTTTGTAGCGTCTGATTTGCAGATAGTCACTGCCAAAATCTTTCGTAATGGTCGAGGTGGCCTGCTCCAGGGCGGTCTCGGAAAGGTTGACCGAGTCCGTCCGCATATAGGTGATCTTTCCGGATTCGTAGAGTTTTTGCGCCACGACCATCGTCTGCCTGACGGAGAAGCCGAGTCGCTGCGAGGCCGCCTGCTGCAGCGTCGAGGTAGTAAAAGGCGCGCGCGGAGAGCGTTTCGCAGGCTTTTTTGAGATGTCTGAAATTGTATATTTTGCCTCTTTGACGCTCTCGAGAAACTGCTTCGCCTCTTCAATGGTGCGCCTCTCCTTTGGCAACTTCCCCGTCAACACAGCATCATTGCCTGCTTCAAAATCTGCTGCTATACGAAAACTGGAGGCGCTCTCAAATGCTTCAATTTCACGCTCACGGTCAACGACAATGCGTACGGCCACCGATTGCACTCTTCCAGCAGAGAGGCCTGTCTGAATTTTTTTCCATAATACGGGGGACAACTCGAAGCCAACCAGCCTGTCGAGCACCCGTCGCGCCTGCTGTCCATCAACCAGGTTGCGGTCAATGGTGCGGTAGTTGGTTATCGCGGCAAGGATTGCCGGCTTGGTGATTTCATGAAAAACAATGCGCCTGGTGTTGCTCTCATCCAGATCCAGCGCCTCCTCAAGATGCCAGGCAATCGCCTCCCCCTCTCTGTCTTCGTCCGATGCCAGCCATACGAGCGATGCCTTTTTGACCGCTTTTTTGAGATCTGCGATGACTCTCTTTTTATCTTCAGTCACCTCGTATGTGGGTTCAAAATGGTTGGCCACATCAACTGACAACCCCTTCCTCGGCAAATCCCGCACATGCCCGTAGCTGGACATGACAGTGAACTCCTTGCCGAGAAATTTCTCGATTGTTTTGGCCTTGGCCGGTGATTCCACGATGACGAGATTTTGGCTCACATTATTTCTCTAAAATTGAATACAAATGGCTATAATTGTCACGCAGTCTGCCTATCAACACCCACTATAGTCAATAGATAATCAGAAAATTTGTCGGAAAAGAGTCTTGTCACAGGTTGTGGAAGGAAGAGTTCGTCAAGTAATTCACAGTACTCTGTCTATATGAGAGGTACTTTTTGAGAATCTGCCAGAAATACGGTTTTCTGTTAAAATGTAAAGATAATTCGCTCTGAAAATCATCCATGAACTTTCAAAACCTGCACTCACCTCTGCTGATCGCACTTATGCTGTTGCTGATGACAACGCCTGCCCGGGCAGGATTTCTCGATCACGACAACAATAAAAAGCCGCCCATCAAGAATCCGGTCCCTTCCCTCTTCTCTGTCTGCTATCAGCATACCTGCACGATGATTGACCATGTTGGCCTGAGTCAACAACAGTGGCAGGGTGTACGGAAGAGATTCACACCTGCGGCCGATAATGCCGAACAGGAGCGCCGCCAGATCGCATCAGCAATCGCCTATCTTGAGATCGAGGTCGGTGGAAAAATCAATAGTCTCGATGATCGCGGCGGGAATCTTGAAGGCGTTTTCAGTGCAAAAGGCAACCAGCTTGACTGCGTCGATGAATCCACCAACAGCACCACCTATATGACCATGATGGAGCGCGATGGACTGCTGAAATTCCATAGCGTGCAGCCGCGTGCAACCCGTGGTTTTTTTATCATGGGCTGGCCACACTCGACAGCAGTCATCAGAGATAACGCCACTGCCAAACAATGGGCTGTTGACTCCTGGTTTTTCGACAATGGAACAGAACCCACCATCGTGATGCTGAAAAAATGGCGCAGCGGCTGGAGCCCCGAAGGCGCCAAACATTGACGCCTCAACCTGGCCCCCAGCCCCCCGACACATCCTTTGGCAATCATAAAATTTTTTGCTATAATCAATAACTTTGTAAATACAACGATTTACAGGTTGTTTGAATAAGAGCCTAAGCTCTTCAGCTCTTCGTACGCAACCACTGCAATCAAACCGGAGAAAAATATTGAAAACTCTCATCATGGCGCTTCTGCTCCTCACATCAGGATTGGCATCTGCATCTCCAATCACGAACACAGACACAAGCTCAAACTATCGCAACTTTAATGCCTGCACAAATTTCGACTGCAATCACAATGTTGACACCTCTCTCAGTGAAAGTGAATGGAAACAGGTGCGTGCACTTTTCAAGGGCGTGAAAAATTCCAAAGAGGAGCGTGCGCAGATCAAACAGGCAATCGCCAAGCTGGAAATTTTGGTTGGCAACAAAACCGGTACCTCGGTCGACCTGGCAGGCAACAAACGCAATGCAAACTATAGAGGACAGCTTGACTGCACTGCCGAAGCGATCAATACCACTACCTACCTCTA
>JAIVTC010000184.1:0-3110 GCA_048629055.1 Candidatus Bathyarchaeota archaeon | reverse complement strand
ATTGTACAATTTTTGTACAATTATTTATTTTTATTGTTATTTCAATATCTTATCAAATATTTTTATCGTCGTTTCTGTGTAATTTCATGTAACTGTCACTTTTTTATTCCCAGCCCGGCAGATTGTGGAAAAGGTGCATTTCGCTGCCGGAAGGCCGCTCCTGCAACACAGCTATACTACAAATGTAGGAGTGCTCTTCCAACCGCCATGGATGGCGGAAGTGCCGGTAACGCAGGAGCATTTTCCGGCTGAGCACGATAGTTACACGATCTTCTCACCGCGATGGCGCTCGAACCATTACTCCTTGCCAAAACCTCCTCCTCCGGGGGTTTCAATGCTCAGCTGATCGCCGGCAGCGACATGCAGATGACACTTGGCCGGCAATTCGACGCCATTCAGAAGATTTTTTCCCCTGCCGCCGGGCTCACCTCCATGCAGCCCCCAGGGCGCATGCGTGCGCCGCTCCGTCAACAGGGTCAACTGCGCCGCCTGCAGAAATTTCCAGCTGCGCACCAATCCCTCTCCACCCCGGTGTTTGCCTCTGCCACCTGATCCTTCGCGAATCGCATATTTGGTGATCTGCAGCGGAAACAGCGACTCGATCACCTCGATCGGTGTATTCAGGGTATTGGTCATGTGCGTCTGCACCGCCGAGAGCCCGTGATGCGCAGCCCCGGCTCCCATGCCGCCGCCGATAGTCTCATAATAGTCCCACACCCTACCATGATCCGAGCCCATCGCAAGATTATTCATGCTGCCGTGGCTGGCGGCAGGAATGCGATCAGGAATCGCCTGCGCCAACGCCCCCATGACCACGTCAACCACACGGGTACTGGTTTCGACATTGCCGGCCGCCACCGCTGCCGGTCGCCGCGCATTCAACAGCGTTCCCGGTGGGGCCTTGATCTCGATGGGACGGAAAATACCTGCGCAGGCAGGCGTCTGCTTCGGCATCAGGCAGCGAAACACGTAGTAGGCAGCCGCCGCAGTCACCGACAGCGGGCAATTGATATTGCCCGCAACCTGCTGCGCCGTTCCACTGAAATCCAGCAGGCAGCGATCCCTCTCCACTGTCACGGCAACCCGGATCGGAATATCCCGCGCCCCCTGACCGTCATCATCCATGAGATCCTCGAAACGGTAGAGACCGTCCGGAATCTCTCGCAGCATGCGGCGCGACAGCCGCTCGCCGTAAGCATTGAGTGCGTCGATACCCTGCTGGAAAGCATCTTCGCCAGCACTCCCCACAGTCTGGTTGATGAAGAGGCCCAGGCGTTCAACACCTGCATGGTTGGCGCTGATCTGCGCATTGAAATCACCCAGCGACTCGGTCGGATTGCGCGTCGCCCCAACAAGGCGCTCACGGATATGCTCCTGCCAGCGCCCGGCTTTCAACAGGTAGTCAGGCTGCAGAATGATACCCTCCTGCTCTAGCGAACTAGAAAGCGGCATGGAGCCGGGTGAATCAGCGCCGATATCTGCATGGTGCGCACGGTTGGCGACATACGCCTGAATTACACCATCGACAAATACCGGAGCCACCAGGGTCACATCCGGCAGGTGGGTTCCGCCGAGAAAGGGATCGTTGAACACCACCATGTCACCCTGCCTCCACTCCAGCCTGTCGATGACATCGCGCATCGCATAGGCCATGCTGCCGAGATGTACCGGGATATGCGCAGCCTGCGCGCACAGGTCGCCGTTGAGATCAAAAATGGCGCAGGAGAAATCAAGCCTGTCGCGAATATTGGGAGAGAATGCGGTGCGCCGCAGCACCACACCCATTTCGTCACAAATGGCATTCAGACGGCTGGAGAAGAGTGTCAGTTCAATCGCGTTCATAAATTAACAATATACCTGTTGAGACCCACAATTGTTACAATAAATTATTGAAGCAAGTTCTTCTGTCGGATTATCAAAGAGGAAAGAAACCGATGCCACACACCATGGCGAATTTTCAAGTCGCAGACCACATGATGCGTTACAGCCAGTTCGTACCGCGCCTCTACAACTTATGCAAATCACTGGGCTTCGAGGCAGGCCGTATCATGCCGTCGCGCGCCTTCTGCTCCGACGAAAGCCAGGGCTACCCAATCATTCTGATCGCCAAGCACTTCGGCACTTTTCCATTCAACCATGGAATGGTCGGCGGTATCGTCGCCACCGACCGCCACGGGCCGCATGCACACCACGGCAAGGATCTGGTCATCATCCAGGCAAGCCATGTCGGCTACGATCCGGAAAAGCAGGAGTGGGGAACCTATCGCCGCCTGCAGATGGACGAGGAGGTGCTCACTTCTGCTTGCGGCAAGATCTGCGGCATCCTTGACTGGTATCAAAATGAGTACCTGTTTGCCCGTGAAAATATCTATTTCACCCGTCTCGACGGCACCCCCATCATCGTCATCGACAACCAGCTGCTGAACCAGGATCGTAAACAGGGCCTGTTCCTGCGGCTGGACAAAATGGTCATCTCCGACTCGGTGGGCGGGCAATCCGAGCCGCTGCGTGTCTACAGCACCGCCAAGGGCTATCGCATCCACTCCGAGCTGCTGAAGCATATCAACACCTCGGAACTGGAGGAGGGAAAACACACCCCCATCAGGGAGATTCTCACCGCCGACATGTTCGACTTCAGGCAGCAGATCGGGAACGAGGATGAGGAGGGACGCACCCACCTGGAGCAGAATCTCGGTTTCGCCATGCCTGCCATCGTGACGGCGGATTCCCCTCCCCTGGCCGCTGCGCTGGCCAACACCCAGGTGGAGTTTGACCGCGCCTACCGCACGCTGCTGAATGAGCCGGAATACCAGAACCGCAACCTGCTCTTCATCGCCGGCATCAATATCGACATTTCACCGCAGCCGGGGCAGCTCTTCCCGCTGACCAAGTTCGTCCCCTGGGCTGCCTTCGTGCAGAATAGCAACGGCGAGCGCATCACCATGGAGCAGGATGAACTGCTGCAGCGACTGCTCGAACAGAGCACGGAGAATCCTGACAAGATCGACCTGGAAGAGGCCATCGCCGCGATGGAGCGGGCCGAAGAGGTGAAGGTCAGGTTATAGCCACACTAAAGAGTCCCCGCCAGCACCAGCTAAGGAATCCCCTCT
>JAIVTC010000183.1:0-2636 GCA_048629055.1 Candidatus Bathyarchaeota archaeon | reverse complement strand
GCAAAAATTGCAGGCCGCACCATCTGTGCTTTGGGTGACGCGGCGGCGGGGCCGGTGGCAAGTTTTGTCAAACACTTCCGTGAAGAGTTTGAATACCACATCAAGCATGGCAAGTGCATGGTGTGATGGCGTAGGACTCCTTGAGCGACCAACATTTTACAAATGAATCAATTTTTAATCATGGCTCTCGCAAAGACGCAAAGACCGCAAAGGGTTTCTCTTGGCGAGCTTTGCGTCTTTGCGAGAGATAATATGGTTTTCATGCATCGTGAGTCTGGGGCCTGATCTCGCTGGTACTAACACCGATATAAAAATGGCAGACGAAAAAACAATCACAATCGAGGTAGACGGCAGGCAGCTTGATGCCCGGCCGGGACAGATGCTCATCGAAGTCACCGATGCGGCGGGCGTTACCGTGCCGCGTTTTTGCTACCACAAGCATCTCTCTATCGCTGCCAATTGCCGCATGTGCCTGGTCGAGGTTGAAAACGCACCGAAACCTTTGCCGGCCTGCGCCACACCCTGCATGGATGGCATGAAGGTCTTCACCAAATCCCCTCTGGCGCGTGAGGCGCAGAAGGGCACGATGGAGTTTCTGCTGATCAATCATCCGCTGGACTGCCCGATTTGTGATCAGGGCGGCGAGTGTGAATTGCAAGACATTGCTGTCGGTTACGGTGCTGATGTCTCGCGTTACACCGAAGCCAAGCGCATCGTGGCTGATCCAGATCTCGGACCGCTGGTTGCGACCGATATGACCCGCTGCATTCACTGCACCCGCTGTGTGCGTTTTGGCGATGAGATCGCCGGCGTGCGTGAGCTGGGAGCTACCGGGCGCGGCGAACACATGAAGATCGGCACCTACGTGGCGCATACCATGACCTCGGAGATGTCGGGCAACATCATCGATCTCTGCCCGGTGGGGGCGTTGACCTCCAAGCCGTTTCGTTTCCAGGCGCGCGCCTGGGAGATGATCCAACGGGCGAGTGTGGCGCCGCATGACTCGGTGGGCTCCAATATCCATGTGCATCTGCGCAACAACCAGGTCATGCGCGTCGTTCCGCAAGAGAATGACGGCATCAATGAGACCTGGCTGTCAGACCGCGACCGTTACAGTTATACCGCCCTGAATCATAAAGACCGCCTCACCACGCCGATGATCAAAGAGGGCGGTCAATGGCGTGAGGCAAGCTGGGAAGAGGCGCTGAACAGAGCCGCCTCCTCGCTGGCTGCCGGCAGAGATAATGCTGATGAGCTGGCTGCACTGGTCTCTCCCTCTGCAACCCTGGAAGAGATGGCTCTGTCTGCAAAACTGCTCAGGGGGCTGGGCAGCAGCAATATCGAATCACGCCTGCGCATGGCGGATTTTCGCTATGCAGAGTCGACCCCATGGCTGGGGACCACGCTGAATGCGCTGCAGAAGGCGGACGCGATTCTGCTGATCGGCAGCAATGTGCGCAAAGAGCAGCCGCTGATCAACCACCGCATCCGCAAGGCGGCACTGGCCGGCGCAAAAGTGATGGCTGTCAATCCGGTCGATTTTGATTTCAACTATGAGCTGGAAGAAACGGTTGTTGCCGCCCCGTCTCAGCTGGTGGATGCGATTGACAACCAGCAGATCAGAGAGCATCTGAAAGCTGCTGACAATGCAATCATCCTCATCGGTAATATTGCACGCAGCCACCCCGACTACTCACTGCTGGCTGCCGCCGCTGCCCGACTTGGCGAATCAACCGGAGCGAAGCTTGGTTTCCTGCCTGAAGCGGCAAATAGCGTCGGCGCATGGCTTGCAGGTGCCGTGAATACAACCGCCAAAGCATCATTGCTGGCGCAGCCCAGAAAATCCTGGCTGCTGGCCGGTGTCGAGCCTGAACATGATACGATCGAGGGGCAAGGCGCGGTCGAGAGGCTGGCTGAATCAGACCATGTCGTCGCGCTGACTGCGTGGCGCACGCAGGCGCTTGAGCAGGCAGCGAACGTGATGCTGCCGATCGCCGCCTTCACGGAGACCTCCGGAACCCTGGTCAACTGCCAGGGTGACCGGCAGAGTTTTGCCGGAGTCGTTGCTCCTCACGGTGAGGCGCGTCCTGCATGGAAAGTGCTGCGCGTATTGGGGAATCTGCTGGATCTGGATGGCTTTGACTATAGCAGCAGCGAACAGATTCGTGACGAGGTGTTCGATGCATGTGACGACGCGCTGCCAACTGTCACTGTCATCGCTGAAAACTGGATCGGCGAGACCGAAAAAAATCTGTCGGCAGGCGGCCTGGAGAGAATCCCGACACTCGCCCCCTACGCCATGGATTCACTCACGCGCCGCAGTGAACCACTGCAACGCAGCAGTGACGGCGAGTGGTCGATTCACATCAATAGCGTGACCGCAAAACAGGCCGGTCTCTCTGCTGGAGAGCGTGCTTTCCTGAAGCAGAGTAGAGGGCATATCGACTCCCCGGTAACCATCGATGAGCGCGTGCCGGACAACTGCGTCTGGTGTGCGTCAGGCGTCAGTGGCAGTGAAAATATTGGCGGCGCCTTTGGCGAGGTTACGCTGGAGAAAGTCTCATGAACTGGTTGATCGATTTCTGGAACTGGCTGCCGGTGATCATTCAGATTGTCATCAAGATCGTGGTAATCGT
>JAIVTC010000182.1:0-2017 GCA_048629055.1 Candidatus Bathyarchaeota archaeon | reverse complement strand
CAGCCGCTGAAAATCACCCTCTGTATAGTAACCTCGGCCAATCCCTGACTGATTGGTGACGATAATCAGCAGATACCCCAACCGTTGCGCATACTGCATGGCTGGGATGATCCCTTCAACGAATGTGAAATCCTCGATCTTGCCGACATAGCCAGTATCGATATTGCTCACGCCGTCGCGGTCAAAAAAAACGGCCTTGTTCATATTCTGATCCAGGTCATGAACTCAGGCTCTTTACGGGCCACCGGGCCAACCACTCGACCCGGAGATTTTTCGAGGGTTCCAGCTCATCGAAACCAGTATCCTTTTGTTTGCTGCGCTATCGCACAACAAACAGGAGATGGCACATTTTACAGATCCATTCAATGCTCTCTTCCTGTGAAAAAGGGGGGTTGCGTTGCTTGATATTAGTCAAGGTTTCCCGTCTGATAAAGCTGGCGGTAGAGTTTGGATTTCTCCAGCAACTCAGCATGGGTTCCCGTGGAGTCGATCTCCCCATTTTTCATGACATAGATCACATCGGCATTGATGATTGTTGAGAGCCTGTGGGCAATGGTGATGGTGGTCTTGCTGCTTTTGAGCCGGTTCAGGGACTCTTCGATCAGCTCTTCGGTTTTTGTATCCAGGGCAGATGTTGCTTCGTCCAGGATCAGCAGCGGGGTATCTTTGAGGAATGCGCGCGCAATGGCCAGGCGTTGGCGCTGTCCTCCGGAGAGCGTTGCGCCGTCTTCTCCAAGCTGGGTGTCGACTCCCTCGGGAAGCTTGCTGATAAACTCTTCTGCGTTGGCGAGTTTGATTGACTTTTCGATCTGCTCTATGGTTGGATACGGCGACATGCCGTAGGTGATATTGGCGGCTACGCTATCGTTAAAAAGGACGATGTCCTGGCTGACGACGGCGATCTGTTCGCGCAGGCTCTGGAGTTTGATGTCGCGCAGATCCATGCCATCCAGGGTGATGGATCCCTGATCGATGTCGTAAAAGCGTGGAATCAGGTTTGCAATGGTAGTCTTGCCGCTGCCCGAATGCCCAACCAGCGCAATGTTCATCCCCTTTTTCAAGTTCAGGTTGATGTTTTTCAGGACCTGTTTGTTGTCCGCGCCCGGGTAGCTGAAGGAGACATTGTGAAACACAATATCGCCATTCACCCGGGAGAGTTCATGCGTTCCCTGGTCCTTTTCCCTCTCTTGATCAAGCAACTCAAAGATCGACTCTGCGGCTGCCAGCCCCTTTTGCAACGGTTGCATGGCTGAGGCAAGACGTTTTGCAGGAGCGAGAGTCAATCCCAGGGCGATATAAAAGGCGAATAGATGCCCGATTGATTGCTCCGCCTGAATCGCATATAGAGTGCTGAGGACGATGACGATGCTGACACTAACTGCAGCGATCATCTCTACCGCCGCGGTATTACCAGCGCCGGCTAGGAGAGCTTTTTGTTGAAACTGGCGAATGCGGTTGGCGACTTTAAAAAAACGCTGTTTCTCATATTCCCGTCCATCGTGAATCTTGACGATTTTGTGTCCCTTGATGCTCTCCTGAAGTATGTGGGTCATCTCACCCAGGCTGCGCATATTGACATGACTGAAGCGGCGCACCCGCCTGGAGAATGCTTTTGCGATCAGAATGATGGGGGGGAAAATAATAAAAATTGCGAGTGTCAGCTTCCAGTTGAGATAGAGGGCGTAGCTAAGCAGCACCACGACCATCACACTATCCTTGATCAGGGTCATGATGGTGCCGGTTGCCGCAGATGTCACCATGGTCACGTTGTTGGTGATCTTTGACATGATGCTGCCCGAGGAGTATTTATCGTAATAGTGAGTCGGCAGATGCAGCAGGAGATCAAACAGGCTGTTGCGAAGATCCAGCACGATCTTGCCTGAAATCCACCCCATCATCCCCTTTGACAGCAGCAGCAGGATTCCTCGAAAGAAAAACAGCAGTATCAGAAGTCCCAGTGTCACTTTCAGGCTTTCGATATCCTTTGCTACAAAACCGCCATCGAGCAGAGGCTTGG
>JAIVTC010000181.1:0-9660 GCA_048629055.1 Candidatus Bathyarchaeota archaeon | reverse complement strand
CTCTTGCAAAACTCCGTCATTCCGGCATGTTTTTAGCCGGAATCCATTTTCTCGATCTGTAAGTGGTTGATTCTATAGATTCCGGCCTTCGCCGGAATGACGAATTTTGGAGTTTTGCAAGAGGCTCAAGCAACAACACATTCAGTACATGCGGTGCAATTTCTCAATAAATCCATGCATGGCAACAACTCATAGGATGTGCCGAGTGAAACGAGGCGCATCGATTTGGCGTAGATATTGATGCGCCTCGTGCCTCGACACATCCTATGCAGAATCGAGCATAGGGGAGCTTGTTGCGTCCTACGATTTTTTATTCTGATCCCAGGGAGAGGAGGAGGTTTCCTCCAGGTGCGAAAGCAGCGTAATCTTCTGCTTCTCGATGCGTATCCGCTTGCTCCTGTAGAGTCCGCCCAGCTCCTTTTTGTACTTTTTCTTGCTGACTCCGAAGGCTTTGTAGATCGCTTCAGGGGGGCTTTTGTCTGTCAGGGTTGAGGCGCCGTCATGGGCACGCAGATAGTCGAGAATACGGTGTGCCAGTGTATTACGTGTCTGTTGGTCATCCAGCTGCAAACAGAGATCGATCTTCTGGTCAGGACGAATCTGCTTGATGTAGCCACGGAGTTTTTGACCGATTCTCAGTGGCTGAAAGATCTCATTGCTGTAGATCAGCCCAAGGTGCGTGCCATCGACAACGGCCTGGAAACCCATCTCGGTGCGATTGCTGATCAACAGATCAACAGCCTGTTGCGGCTTGAAATAGAAAGACTTCTCGCTGAGGTGGTCATACAGTCTGGTGGAAGCCGCAATCCTGTCCGTCTCTCCATCGAGGTAGAGAAATACGACATAGGAGTAACCGACCTGCATCGGCTTGTGTTGCTCGCTGAAGGGAACCAGCAGATCCTTGGGCAACCCCCAGTCGAGAAAGGCTCCAATCCTGTTGATGGCGACCACTTTCAGGTAGGCGCACTGATCCACCATGGCGTAAGGCGTTTCAGTGGTGGCAATCAGACGATCTTCAGAATCCCGGTAGATAAAGACCTCCAGAGAGTCGCCCGGTGAGCACTCTGCGGGGAGATAGCGGGAGGGAAGCAGGATTTCTCCTGCCTCTTCACCATCGAGATAGATGCCGAAGTCAACGGACTTGACCACTTGTAAATGATTGATTTTACCGATGTTTAGCATGTTCCGAGTTTTAAGTTTTAGGTTTTAGGGTTTAAGATGGAGGTTAATCATACTCTATTTGTGCGGGCCTGGATTCAATAGCCGTGTTATAATGTCCGGCGATTTTGGAATCTGATGTTTTGCTCGCTTTTTGAGGATGTTTCTACCATGAAAAAATTACTGATTTCTGCTGTCGTAGCTGCTGCATCCATGACGGCTGTTTCTGCTTTTGCTGGTGATGCGGCTGTTGGGAAGAGTAAATCTGCGGTTTGCGCCGCCTGTCATATGGCTGATGGTAACAGTGTTAATCCTCTGTGGCCAAAACTGGCTGGACAGCATGAGAATTACATCGTTAAACAGTTGAAAGAGTTCAAGAGCACGGCGCGCAAAGACCCGATCATGATGGGGCAGGTCGCGGCTCTGACTGAAGAGGATATGGACAACCTTGCGGCCTATTTTTCAGCTCAGACCCTGAAAGGCGGTGAGGCCGATCCACAGCTGGTCGAAGCCGGAAAGCTGCTCTATACTACTGGAAATGTTAAAAAAGGCGTTGCCGCATGCGCCTCCTGTCATGCTCCCAATGGTGCCGGCAATCCGGCGGCAAATTTCCCTTCAATTGCAGGCCAGCACTCCGTCTATGCTGAGAAACAGCTGAAGGCATTTCGTGACGGCAGCCGCGCCAATGATGTCAACACCATGATGCAGGATGTTGCCGGCAATTTGAGTGATGACGATATCAAGGCGGTTGCCAGCTATATCCAGGGATTGCATTGATAACTGACTGAATCACCGGTAATACAAAGGGCGGCATTTGCCGCCCTTTTTTGATCTTGGCAACAGCCCCTCGACTCGCGTCATTTTCCTTTTTTACCACGAAAGAGACGGACGACACGGAATAATTGTGCTTTCTTTTCCGTGTATTCAGTGTGTTCCGCGGTTTATTTTTTACCTGGCTGCTCTTTCGGGTGAAGTGCTTTTCTCACCACAACTTGTGCCGCTGCAAACTGGTATAATCAAAAAGATTATTTCTGAAGTATCTTTATCTGATGTATGAATCCTATTTTGGTCTGAAAGAGAAACCTTTCAGTATCGCCCCCGATCCCCGTTATATCTACCTCAGCGACGCGCATGAAGATGCGCTCGCGCATCTGTTGTTCGGCGTGCAGGAGGGAGGTGGTTTTGCGCTGTTGACCGGAGAGGTTGGCACCGGCAAGACAACCTTGCTGCGCACCCTGGTGCAGCAGCTGCCGGAGCATATCGATCTGGCGCTGGTGTTCAACCCGATGCTCTCGCCACTGCAGTTTGTCGCCACGGTTTGTGACGAGTTGAAGATCCCCTATGATGACGACAAGGCAACCCTGAAACTGTTGATCGATGCGCTCAATAAACATCTGCTTGAGGCGTATCTCGATGGCCGAAGAACCATTCTGGTCATCGATGAGGCACAGTCGCTATCGGTTGATGTACTGGAACAGGTTCGCCTGCTGACCAATCTTGAGACCACGCGGGAAAAGCTGCTGCAGATTATTCTGATTGGCCAGCCCGAGCTGCGCGAGACGCTGGCGCGAACCGATATGCGCCAGCTGGCACAGCGCATTACAGATGTTTTTCATCTTGAGCCCCTTGGCATCCGGGAAGTTCGCAATTATCTGACACACCGGTTGACCATTGCAGGCGCTCAGAAATCGATATTTTCAGACTCGGCAGTACGTGCGATTTACAGCGCTTCCGGTGGCGTCCCGCGCCTGGTCAATGAGCTGGCTGACAAGGCATTGCTGGCTGCTTATGCCGGGGAGAAGCGCCAGGTTGACAAAAAAATGGTGCGGGAGGCGTCTAAACAGGTGCTGGCTAGCAGAAATGAGACTTCGTTTGGCTGGTTGTGGGGTGTCACAGCCGGGGTCGTGATGCTGGCCGCTGCCGGAGTTTTCTATCTATGGCTGCAATCTCTCTCCACAGTAAATGATCCCACGCTGCAGCAGCCGATGATTTCCGGGCAGGAGAGCAGCAATCAGATTCCAGCTGCAGCTGTTATTGAGCCGCCAGTTGAGCAGCAGGCAATGGCAGATGATACACCTGTTTTGATCAGCAATGGCGTCAGCACACCCTATCTCTTGGAAGAGGCTGCCGATCTGACAACGCCGCAAACCGGGGAGTCGACAGCTGTGGAGAGAAAGTCTGAAGACTTGCCCGTGCAAGCGGCCGCCGGCGTCCCATCGACACAGCCGTTATCGACGCCAGGAGCCGGGGAGGGTGCTCTTCAGCCGCAAGTGGACCAGACAAGAGATCATGCCGGGCAGCTCATCAGCGATCAGGGAATCGACGCTGAGAAGGAGAGCACAAAACCGGGCAACAAGCAGATCATCGCGCTTGATAAATGGATTTATGATCATAGCGAGGAGACTTCCAGGGAGAATGCACTGAAGGAGCTGGTTTCAGTGTGGAACGTGGATGTCGATGTGCGCAGCGACCCCTGCAAGTCGATTACGGAACAGGGTCTGCGATGTTTGAAAATGAGAGGCAGCTGGGCCATGATCAACGAGATCAACCGCCCGGTGATTTTGCAGCTGCATCTGGGCGATCAGCGTTCTCACTATGTGACGCTGTTGGGAAGCAAGGATGAATCTGTGGTGATTCGCTTCGATGCCGGGGTTTATCATTTTTCACATAAGGAGCTGAGCGCCCGCTGGTTTGGTGAGTTTGAGTTGATCTGGCAGGAGCCGCCGATGGGTTTCAGGTCTGCAATGCGTCCCGGTGACAGTGGAGAACAAATTGAGTGGCTGCGTGATCGTCTCAGGGAGATTAACGGGGAGGAAGTCGCGACTGAGAATGGCGAGGATCTCTTTGATGAGCCTCTGGCCGAGGCGGTGCGTCTTTTTCAGGAAAGCAACCATCTGACACCGGACGCGATGGTTGGCGAGCAAACCATCATCCGCCTTAATTCCGCCTCTCCAGCGGATAGCGGGCCGCGCCTCAAGGTGAGTGGATAAAGGTGTCGCTGATACTCGACGCATTGCGGAAATCTGAACATGAACGTCATGGCGCTTCGGACTCCGTGCTCCCGCTCATTGTGACGCCGCGCGCGGGCAGGGCTCGAAAAAAGCGGATTGCGCATCTGCCGATCCTGATCATACTGCTCGTCGTGATTGCAACAGCTGTTGTATTTATCTATCGGGAGACGATTTTCCCATCCCGGAAAATGGCTCAGGCACCGGCAACACCTGCAGTTGCAAAGCCGCAGGTAGTGCAACAGAGGCGGGCAGAGGCGCCTGTAAAAGAGGTTCAGCAGACATCGACTCCTGAACCTGATCCGACGCAATCCACTCCGCCTCTCATCGGGACTGAAGTCCCGGCTCCACTCCAACTCCCTCCAGTTGCTGCTCAGCCGGAAGTGGCACAGCAAAGCCTGCTGCAGAAGCCTGAGTCAACAACACCGACTGAACCGGCGAGCAAGCCAAAGGCTAAATCCAAACCTGAATCTCGCAAACAGGATGCAATTCCCGCCGCACTCTCAACGTTCCCTGAAAGCTTCATCCGCAAGGTACAGCCGCTGCACCTTGATTTTCATGTCTACTCCTCCGATATCAGCAGGCGCATGGTTTATATCAACAACCGCGAATATGAGGAGGGAGATCGCTTGAAAAATAGTTTAACAGTTGTTCGCATTGTTCCCCGGGGCGCGGTGCTGCAATGGAATCAGCAACTATTTTTGTTGACTTCTCAGGATTGATTCTTGTCTGAAGAGAGTGTTCAGCAACGCTGCTTCGGAGGTGTTGCCAGGCTTTATGGCGATGCGGGTTTAGAGCGCTTTCAGCACTCACATGTGTGTGTGGTCGGTATAGGCGGGGTTGGCTCCTGGGTTGCTGAAGCACTGGCGCGCAGTGGTATTGGAATGATAACGCTGATCGATATGGACCATGTCTCCGTTTCGAATATCAATCGTCAGCTTGTCGCGTTGCGTAGTACACAGGGAAAAGCAAAGGTAGAGGTATCGCAGCAACGCATCAATGATATTAATCCTGCATGCAGGGTTATCCTGCACGAAGAGTTCGTGACGCCGGAAAATCTGGATGAAGTCCTTGATCCGGCTTTTGACGCGGTCATCGACTGTATCGATAATTTCCGCCACAAAGCGGCCCTTATTGCCTGGTGCCGGCGCGCAAAGATTGCTGTCGTCACCGTTGGCGGAGCGGGTGGCAAGAGTGATCCGACAAAACTGCAGATCGCCGATCTCAGCCGCACACACAAGGATGTGCTGCTGTCGCGAACGCGCAAGGAGTTGCGCCAGCAATACGGTTTTTCTCGTAATCTCAAGCGGCGATTTTCTGTGCCGGCTGTCTATTCAATGGAAGAGGTAAAAGGGGGGAAGGGGAGTGGCCTCAACTGCGGTGGACTGGGCTCGGTGACGCATGTGACTGCGACAGCAGGACTGTTTGCCGTCTCCAGGGTGCTGGAGTTACTGTGCAGGCGTGCTTGATGTCAGCGAAAAGGCCTGATACGGGTAGGTAGTGAAGCTACCGCGTCCTGCTCATGCTCCTGACCCACGTCCATGGTCGCTTCCGGCATCCTGCCTCTGGCGACACTTATACATCCATGTATGACGCAGGCCAAGCGCATCGATCCCGCATCTATTAACGGATGACATCTCTTCTACCATGATTTTTATCGTGGTAATTACGATTCATCAACTTATTTTGATCAAAAACATTGGCATTTATTAGTAAAACCAAGTATTCTAATCAAATTCGCAGAGAGGCTTTTCTGCGGCGATTTTTTCACGGCCATGTACCAGCATGACCTATGTTTTTTGTGATGATTTAACTCGGAGAACTGGACTATGAACCAGAGCTATTATGATGCTGTAACCAAGATGGAAGGAATGGGTGTTAATGAGGAGTACATTCAAGGTTGGCAGGCAGGTTTTCTTCAAAACCCCAAGCGTGAAGAGCAGCGTGTAACAGAAGCTTACGAGGCTGGATACACCGATGGTGAAGAGAAAAGCAGCGACAATTTTTCCAACTGGACCTGAATTCCAGCGTTAACCTGGTTCGTTGTCTGATTTAAAACCCCGCTACGCCGGGGTTTTACTTTGTTGACAGGTACAAGCAATTCCAAGAAGAGAGAAATTATGGCCGTTATTGAGCTGAGCGAAGAGAATTTTGAAGAGACCATCAATAACAATGATTTTGTTATTGTCGATTTCTGGGCGCAGTGGTGTGGTCCCTGCAAATCCTTTGCGCCAACCTATGAGAAGATCTCCGCAGAGTTCCCTGATATCGTCTTTGGAAAAGTGAATACTGAAGAGGAGCAGGGGATTGCCGCTCACTTCCAAATCCGTTCCATTCCCACCTTGATGATGTTTCGTGAACAGATCATCATCTACAGTGAAGCCGGCGCGCTTCCCGAGATGGCGTTCAAGGATGTCGTCGAACGCGCATCCGACCTCGATATGGCCAATGTGCGTGAGCAGATCGCAGAAGAGAAGACAGAAAACGCCTGATCTGTTTTAACCACGGAATACACAGAATACACGGACGTGCTCCCTCTCTCTCCGGGAGAGGGCCGGGGTGAGGGCATCACCTCTTTTATCCCGCCAAAATCCGCGGCCAGCGCTCATGCACGGCCTCTTCCTCCTGCGGTTCGACGGTAACCACATAGACGCGCTGTTCATAGTTGTTTCTGGCGACAAGCCCCTGGATCCACTTGCCGCTGGTAATATCGAACCAGTGGCTGGCGCCTTCGATATCCTTCTCCATGAATTGTGACACAGGCAGTTTGACCGGTGTCGGAAAAAAACGTTCCCAGCGCCCCGCGTAGATCGACTCCAGCCGCGCCCATCCGCCCAGAGGCAGCAACCCGCTCTGCTGCTGACGTCTTCCCCAGGGGAGCAGAACGGTCATCCCGTCTTTCTGTCTGATAGGCAGTTGCGCAGCAGGGTTCGGAAAGTAGTAGCGATACTCCTCGTTATTGTGTCTGAAAAAGACGCCGCCGCACATGCTTCACCTGTTTAGTCTCTTAGCTCTGTAAATCTTATACAACATGTCAAAGAAAATTTCATGCGGGGCGCAGGGCGTCAATAACCAACGGGCATTGCGCCGCATGGAAAGGTGCAATGCGCTCCGCTTACTGCACCCTGCATCTCTTATTGCTTCTGGCTTAGATCGTTTGCCGATGGCCGTTCGGTTTCCATGCCGGCGCGATCACATTGGGCATATCGGAACGCTCCAGCAGGCGCACCGGGGTCAGGGTGTATTCACCGTAGCGTTCATTGATGGCATCCATCACCCTGTTGACCCCCTCTCTTTTGCTGTTGTCGACTGCAAACAGGCTTTGCTGCTGTTGCGCCGGCTGCGGATCGAGCGCGGTCACCTGTACCTGGAAGCAGCCCTCACCGTGCCAGTAGTGATCCAGAAAAGCGATACATTGAATATAGATGATCTCGCCGTCATCCGTCGGTTCGGCAACCCGGGTTCTGTTTTTCAACCACTGCTGCCCGGTTTTGAGGCCGATATAGAAGGTTTGCGCCCTGAGTTGATGTTTGCGCAGGCGATATCCCACTTTCTCGCTCATATGCCGGTAATAGGTCAGCAGAACGCTGCGCTTGCTGGTGTTGGGCGGGATTACCTTGCCATGTCCCATGCTTTTTGGTGCCGCAATCTCCGTGATCACTCCCTCGGGATCCTTCCCCTGCGCCATTAGCCAGATGCGTCGTCCGGGGTTGCCAAAGCGCCGCGCCAACACGCTGACGGGGATGTTTTTCATCTCCCCGCAATAGGTCACGCCGTGCTGCTGCAAGTAGGCGCCAATCCCCTTGTTGATGCCGCACAGCGTCGTAACCGGGGCATCTCTGAGCGCATCTTCCGCCTCCCACGGTGGAATGATGGTCAGGCCGTCGGGCTTATGCAGTTTTGCGGCATATTTTGCAGTGGTCTTGTCGCCGCTGAGTCCGACGGAGCAGAGAATGCCGGATGTCTGCAATACGATCCGTTTCACCTGCCTGGCAATCACCGGTGGTGCGCCAAGTAACTGCTGGCAGCGGGTAATATCGAGAAAGGCCTCATCGATGGAGAAGATCTCGATATCCGGTGTAATCGACTCCAGTGACTGCATGATGGCAGTCGATATCTTGACATAACGCTGCGGTCGGGAGGGGGCCTGGATCAGCTCCGGGCAGTGGCGGCGCGCCTCCTTGAGGCGCATGCCGGTTTTGACCCCCCATGCCCGTGCCTCGTAGGAGCAGGTGATAATGGTGGAGCCGCGCCGGCCATTGGTAATCGCGATCGGCCGCCCCTGCCACTCGGGATGATCGAGCTGCTCGATAGATGCAAAAAAGGCATTCATATCCATGAGAATGATGGCGCGTGGCCACAAGGTGTCGGCTGTTGTCATGATGCTGTGAATCGTCCGCGAATCGTCTTTGTTATTCGTACTACAAATGTTCTCCATTCAGGATAGCGGAGAACGCATCAGGAAGCAAATGATTCGGAGGAGTGATTGTTTTCAACCACGGAATAGATGGACGATGCAGGTGCATTATGTATAGCTACACATAGTGCTCCGGAGCGGATATTGGAGAGCCTGCGTTGGAAGGTGGCTGTCAAGTCAAAAATCCCGGCACATTGAAAAAAGGTGTGTCAGAGGATTGCAGAAGAAACCGCTTAAACTGAAAGCAGCACCATAAAAAGCTTGACTCTTGAGTCGGGTTTTTATGCCTGGGTCAAACGATTGACGCGTAAGGGTAAGGCTGAATGAAAGATCTGTTCTATGATCATCAGTAACCAGCGTGACCACAGCAAGTGGCAAGCATTTAACGAGATATGGCAATACCATGAGCAACCTTGAACCAATATTACCTGGTGTGCTGAGGAGCAACCAGGAACCAGACAGTGGCGCAAATATATTTTATTCGGAGAAGATGATGAAGAAAAAGAACAGAGACAATCGGCCAATGGGTCACATCGCACGCGAGTGGCTTGAAGTGCAATTGAAGGCGAGCAAAGAAGCGAAGCGAGCGTCCTGCGTGAAAATGTATGAGCGCCATCTGCGGCAACTTGATGTTACCCACATCACGGATGGCGCATTATAGATAGAGATGGAATGACAAAAATCGAACCAAGGGCAGCATTATAAGGGTTTGTTTTTTATTTATTTATCTGGCGGAGAAGGAGTCCGCCAATATATAGTTCCATGGCATCCAGAATAGTCCACAATAATTATTATTGTCAATAGGTTATATTCCTAGACAGTCCAGTGCAATCCGCTATAATCCAAGCAACAAGGGGGACTCATTGGGGGATCGATCCTAGGAGTCCCCCACTACTATTGAAGGATTACAGCATGGCGATTCATAAACTCAGTCCACGTAAGGTGGCAACTGCATCCCTTGGCAAATATGAGGATGGTGGTGGACTTCGCTTAGTGGTGTCGAAGTCGGGTGCGAAAAAATGGGTTCTACGATTCACCATCAACGGCAAACGCAGGGAAATGGGACTTGGTAGTTAT
>JAIVTC010000180.1:0-5768 GCA_048629055.1 Candidatus Bathyarchaeota archaeon | reverse complement strand
TGCTCACACAACAGTGGCAGTGAAATCTGCGACTCATCAGAATGCATCAAAATCTCTGCGCCCGCCTGCTGCAGCGCATCACGGCGTTGTGCATCTTTACTCGTGGTGACAATCAGCGTGGCATTCATGTCCCGAGTCTCAAGAATTTTGGCATCGACGGGGGTTTGCAATGATGAATCAACAACTATCCGCAATGGCTGGCGAATATCCGCTGTATCCTCGACGCCCGGCAAATCCTCCGCCTGAAGTCGCACCGTCATGGATGGGTCATCTGCCAACACGGTGCCAATGCCGGTCACAATGGCTGAACTACGCGCCCGCAGACGATGTACATCGCGTCTCGATGCATCCGAACTGATCCATCTGCTCTCGCCGCTGGCCATTGCAGTGCGTCCATCGAGGCTCATCGCCAGCTTGCAGCGTACATAGGGCCTGGAAGTGCTCATACGCCGGATAAATCCGGGATTCAGTGCTTTCGCCCCGGCTACCAGCAGCCCGCTTTCCACAACGACTCCTGCAGCACGCAACTGCTCCAACCCCTTCCCTGCAACCAGCGGATTAGGATCCTGCATGGCGACAACAACCCGGACGACACCCGCATCGATCAATGCATCACTGCATGGCGGGGTGCGTCCATGGTGACAGCAGGGCTCCAGCGTCACATAGGCGGTGGCACCGCGGGCATTATCTCCGGCATTTGCAAGCGCCACTTTTTCTGCGTGAGGCAAGCCTGCACGGTAGTGCCATCCCTCGCCAACAATTTCGTCATCTTTGACCAGCACGCAGCCGACACGAGGATTCGGATCTGTCGTATAGAGACCGCGTTTTGCCAGCTGCAATGCGCGCGCCATCCACTTGCGATCACTCATTGTTTCCCTTTATAGCGAGTAATCCCTGAGTGACCAACATCATTACAAATGGGTCAAAATTCAACAATGGCTCTCGCCAAAACGCAAAGTTCGCCAAGAAAACAACTTTGCGTTCTTTGCGTCTTGGCGAGAGAAAATCATCTCTTACTTGCCTCATCACACTGAGTCAGAGTCTCGTTAGAAAATTAGAGGATATATCAAAATACAGATCATAATGCTACTTCTTTTCTGGTGTCTGCAATCGTTCGATCTCTTCACGAAAGGCATTGACATCTTCAAATTTGCGATACACCGATGCGAAACGCACATAGGCAACCTGGTCAAGATTGCGCAGCTCCTCCATCACCAGATCGCCAATCTCTCTCGATGAAACCTCAGACTCGCCGCTGGATGAGAGCTTACGTGTAATACGGGATATCGCCGCGTCGATCTGATCGGTAGCAACGGCTCTTTTTTCCAGTGCGCGCGACATTCCGGCACGCAGTTTGCGGCCATTGAATGCGACCCTGCTGTCATCCTGTTTGATCACGCGCGGCAGGTTCAGTTCGACGCTTTCATAGGTGGTAAAACGTTCGTTACAGACCGTGCATTTGCGGCGACGACGCACCTGGTCGCCCTCGCCCGAGAGGCGCGAGTCGATCACCTTGGTCTCTTGTGCTCCGCAGAATGGACAGCGCATAACTATTGATTACCCAGAAAAATTACATATGGATACATTGTCTATTTTCTTCATTTTCAACCACAGATGAACACAGATACACACAGATTTTTATTTGATGCTTCGTAAGTTCTCAAAAAGCCCGTGCATTGAATACATTTTGTTAAAAAGATGTCATTGCGAGGAGCCGGAGGCGACGCGGCAATCTGGCTTGGAGATTGCCACGGTCGCTTAGACTCCCTCGCAATGACGGCATTTATACGGTGTTATTGAGAAGTTACGATGCTTCGACGCAACTTGTTCTATTTTCTCTTTTATCTGTGCTCATCTGTGTGCATCTGTGGTTACACTCTATTAATCGGCATAGACCGGAAGCCTGGCGCAGATGGCTTTGGCCTTCTCTTTGATCGTGTCGATCACTCCCTGGTCACCTTTGCTGTCGATGATGTCGCACATCCAGCCGGCCAGCTCTGTCGCATCGGCTTCACTGAAGCCACGGGTCGTAATCGCCGGGGTTCCGACACGGATGCCGCTGGTGACAAAGGGTGACTGCGGGTCATTGGGCACTGCGTTCATGTTGAC
Organism: Candidatus Bathyarchaeota archaeon; assembly: GCA_048629055.1. Lineage (GTDB taxonomy): Bacteria > Pseudomonadota > Gammaproteobacteria > Chromatiales > Chromatiaceae > Sva-25. Next base: position 3,659 of record JAIVTC010000180.1, on the reverse strand, counting down.
GGTGATATTCGCTGCACCCAGCCAGGCATCGACCTCCTTTCCGGTGAGGCCTGCTTCGATAAAACTCACCAGAAAGAGGTGGTCATCCGTGCCTTTGGAAACCACATCGTAGCCGCGTTGCATAAAAACTTCCGCCATCGCTTTTGCATTGATCATCACCTGCTGCTGATAGCTTTTGAAGCCGGGCTCCATCGCCTCCTTGAAGGCAACCGCCTTGGCAGCGATAACATGCATCAACGGACCGCCCTGGCCACCGGGAAACACCGCAGAGTTGAGCTTTTTCTCGATCTCCGCATTGGATTTTGCCAGAATCAGACCGCCGCGCGGACCACGCAGGGTTTTGTGGGTGGTGGTGGTGGTCACATCGGCAATACCTACCGGGCTCGGATAGAGGCCAACAGCGATGAGCCCGGCGACATGCGCCATATCGACGAACAGGTATGCACCGACCTCGTCAGCAATTTCACGAAAACGCTGCCAGTCAACAATGCGTGAATAGGCTGAAAAACCGGCGATGATCATCTTTGGCTTGTGTTCGCGTGCGAGGCTCTCAACCTGTTCGTAGTCGATCTCACCGGTTTCGGCATGCAGACCATACTGAACAGCATGGTACATTTTTCCCGAAAAGCTGGGTTTGGCGCCATGTGTCAGGTGGCCGCCGTCGGCCAGGCTCATACCCAGCACTGTATCGCCCGGTTGACACAATGCCATGAAGACTGCGGCGTTTGCCTGCGAGCCTGAGTGCGGCTGTACATTAGCATAATCAGCGTCAAACAGCGCTTTAGCGCGGTCGATCGCCAGCTGCTCTGCCTTGTCGACATATTCACAGCCGCCGTAGTAACGCTTGCCGGGGTAGCCTTCCGCATATTTATTCGTCAGCACAGAGCCCTGCGCCTGCATCACACGCGGACTGGCGTAGTTCTCCGATGCAATCAGCTCGATATGCTGCTCCTGCCGCTGCTCTTCATGCGTAATCGCCTGCCAAAGCTCGGCATCATAGTCGCTGATCTGCATTGATTTCTTAAACATGGGTTCTCTCCAGCCATCACTCATTCAATAATATGTGCGGATTTTATCAGAGGTGGAGTACGACTGTTATGGAAACTCTGAATGAATCGATGGGATGGGGGTTCGGGCTCCCTTATTGGTAATCTGAATAGAGGCATTCGTTACAGTGAAGTATACTTCGCGCACCCTACAGAGAAAATCATTCAGGTTATGGAATTTCTGAAACACACTTCAAAAAAACGCTTCGCCTGGCTGCTGCTCGCGCTATCCGCCCTGCTCCTTGAGTTGACCGCACTCTACTTTCAATATGGGAAGATGGAGTTGCAGCCCTGCGTACTCTGCATCTATGAGCGCACAGCCGTGATGGGGATCTTGCTGGCCGGGCTGATCGGCGCTATTGCCCCGCAGTTGCTCATATTTCGCTGGGCTGGATTTCTGTTATGGGGAAGCAGTGCAGTGTGGGGGCTGATGCTGGCGCTGGAACACAGCGGCATCCAGCAGAACTCCATGACAGCGAGCTGTGATTTTATCGCCAAATTCCCCGCCTGGGCTAAACTGGACGAGTGGTTTCCACTGCTGTTCAATCCAACCGGATTTTGCGATGAAATCCAGTGGCAGTTTCTTGGCTACACCATGCCGCAGACCATGATTGGCATTTCCGGGCTTTACCTGGTGGTGCTGGTTATTGTCGTTGCTTCGCAGTTCAAACAAGATAACAATGAGAAGATGTAGGCCGAATGAGCGGTAGCGAAATCCGGCAAAGGCGGGGCGCGATCCGTCGGTTCCATACGCAAAGCCGGATGACGGCGCAGGAGGATTCTGTTTTGATCGAAGCGCCGCTGGATGCGCCTTATCCGGCCTACATTGAGTGATAAATAATGAGCAAATATCGTCGCGCCTATATTCCGGGGGCTTGCTACTTCTTTACGGTGGTAACCTGGCATCGCCGTCCATTGTTTGACCAAGCAGACAACATCGATCTGCTGCGTCAATCCATCAGGACGGTAATGCAACAACGACCCTTCAGGATCGATGCGATGGTGGTGTTACCCGACCACCTCCACTGCCTGTGGCGAATGCCGGAAAATGATTCCGATTTCTCAGGTCGCTGGCGTGCGATCAAACAGCACGTCTCGCGTAAAATCGATGCGCCGGTGAATCAGCGCAAGGAAAAGCAGGTTTGGCAGCCGCGTTTTTGGGAACATCTGATCCGAGACGATGGGGATTGGATCCGGCATATGGATTATATTCACTACAACCCGGTCAAGCATGGTTTTGTGCGTCGGCCAGTCGATTGGCCGGAATCGTCGTTTCACCGTATGGTGGAGCGGGGATGGTATACAGAGGATTGGGGGACGACGATGCCGGAGAGATTGGTGGGAATGGAGTGCGAGTGATGGGTATGCGTCGGTGTTTTACCCGTTTACAGGTTTGCCGGATTTCGCTTCCGCTCATCCGGCCTACATCTGTCTCCATCTGTGGTAAAAAATAACCTGACAATAAAAAACCCCGGCTCCTTATAAGCAGGGGTTTGAAGATGGGGTGGATGATGGGGCTCGAACCCACGACGACTGGAATCACAATCCAGGGCTCTACCAACTGAGCTACACCCACCATTGTAAACTTTGTGATTTGTATATGGTGCGCCCGGCAGGACTCGAACCTGCAACCCTCGGCTTAGAAGGCCGATGCTCTATCCGGTTGAGCTACGGGCGCAAATTACGGTCATACAGCAATCAATAGATACTTAAACAAGACGCTTAAATTGGTCGGGGTAGAGAGATTCGAACTCCCGACATCCTGCTCCCAAAGCAGGCGCGCTACCAGGCTGCGCTATACCCCGATTTCTTGAAGTCAATAAGGCAACTTCAAGCCCGTAAATGATACGGACTGAATGAGTTCCCGTCAATAACTTCATCGCTCTTTTTTCCCTCAGCCTCTCCGGGGAGAGAAGGAATTTGTCAGGGTTTGTCGGCACTCAGCCCTGCAAGCTCTTCACTGAGGGCAATCATGAGCTCGTCCTCACCCTCTTCCTCCTGATTGAGCTGTTCATCAACCGTATCAACAGTGATGAGCCCTGCAGCAATTTCACGCAACGCCATCACCGTGGGCTTGTCATTCTCCCATGGAAGCAGAGGTTCGACACCATTCGCCAGCTGACGCGCCCGCTTTGTCGCCAGCAGCACCAGGTTGAAACGATTATCAACATGCTCAAGGCAATCTTCTACTGTAATTCGTGCCATTTTGATTACCCCTTATTCTTCAACTTGCGTATTGAGTGCTTCCTTGATAGCCGCTTCAACTTCCTCGGCAGCCAGTTCGGAACTCTTCACGTCATCAACGACAATATTTTTACGGTTGCGACGATCTTTATGGTGCGACAACCCTGTACCTGCCGGAACCAGACGCCCGACGATGACATTCTCCTTGAGACCCTTGAGAGGGTCTGACGATCCACGCACGGAAGCCTCCGTAAGAACACGGGTTGTCTCCTGAAAGGATGCCGCCGAGATAAAGGATTCGGTTGCCAGTGACGCCTTGGTAATGCCAAGCAGCATGAGCTCATATTCAGCCGGGAACTTGCCTTCGGCAACCAGCTTCTCATTCTCTTCGATCACACGTGAACGCTCAGCCTGCTCTCCCTTGATAAA
>JAIVTC010000179.1:0-18649 GCA_048629055.1 Candidatus Bathyarchaeota archaeon | reverse complement strand
CCAAAGCGCACTGCCAGCGTGCGTCTCCCGGCATGCCGGTCTGCATCGATGTCACGGGTGTTATTGACCACCAGCACCGCTGCGGCAAGCAGGCCGAGCGCGCTGCCGATTGCAAAAGCCATCCACTGCAGTTCAAGCGTCTGCAGATAGTAACTTCCCATGACAGCAGCGACGCCAAAAAAGAGGTAGACAAAGAGTTCACTGAAACTTGTGTAGGAGAGCGGCATGGGCCCACCGGAGTAGGCAGCCCCGGAAACAAGTGCAGCAACTCCCAGTAGCAGAATTGGCCAGCCGCCGATGCTGACAAGATAAATTCCTGCTGCAAAAGCAGTCATGAATGCAAACAGGGATCCCCTTTTAACCTGCCTCGCCGAAAGCCATCCCTGCGCCGTTGCGCGCGCCGGCCCCAGACGCTGCTGCGTATCTGCGCCGCGTTCAAAATCAGAAGCATCGTTATGCAGATTGGTTCCGATCTGAATCATCACAGCAGCCAGAAGAGTCACTGCAAAAACAAGCCAGTCAATCATCGCATGCTGTTGCCATGCCAGGGCCGTGGCGGCAACAACCGGAATAACGGCCATGCTCAATGTTTTAGGGCGGATTGCGGACAGCCAGGCTGCTGCTCTATTCATTGTGCGTGCAGCTTCGCGGTCAGACGACCGCTCCTACGATTGATATTTTGCGCGCAGACGTAGGAGCGGTCGTCTGACCGCGATGAGACCGGATGAGGAACCAACGTGTTCATGGCCGGCGGGGAAAACGACTGAAGTCTGGTGAGCGCTTTTCGACAAAGGCATCACGTCCCTCCTGTGCCTCCTCCGTCATATAGAAGAGCGCGGTGGCATTGCCGGCCAGCTCCTGAATCCCTGCGGCGCCATCGGTGTCGGCATTAAAGGCCGCTTTGAGGACGCGCAGTGCAGTGGGAGAGTGCTGCAGGATCTGGCGGCACCAGCTCAATGTCTCCTGCTCCAGCTCCTGTAACGGCACCACAGTGTTCACCAGTCCCATCTGCAGCGCCGCTTGTGCATCATACTGACGGCACAGAAACCAGATCTCCTTGGCTTTTTTCTGACCCACGGTGCGCGCCAGTATCGATGAGCCAAGACCGGCATCAAAACTACCCACTTTCGGCCCCGTCTGCCCAAATACGGCATTCTCTGCAGCAATGGTCAGATCACACACCAGGTGCAACACATGTCCGCCGCCGATGGCGTAGCCGGCAACCATGGCGATGACGGGCTTCGGCAGACTCCTGATCTGACGCTGCAACTCCAGCACATTCAGATGCTGAACGCCCTGCGCGTCTTTATACCCTCCCTGTTCGCCGCGTACTTTCTGATCGCCTCCTGAACAGAATGCCTTGTCGCCTTCGCCGGTAAGAATAATCACACCGATCTCTTCAGCCATGTGCGCATGACGGAAGGCATCGATCAGTTCATTCACGGTTTCCGGACGAAAGGCATTACGCACCTCGGGGCGGTTGATAGTGATCTTTGCGACACCATCGGCATGTTCATAACGTATATCTGTAAAATCGAGATGTGGAACAGGTTTCCAGTTCATAAACCTTATCGCTGTGGGTGGTTCAATCGAATGCTGAGTATACCCAAGATCTGTGATCCAATATTTCTCAATTGAGAAAGTACCCGGGGAAAAGAGACAGAAACAAAAAAGAAAAATTGGCAGGGTCAACAGTTTGGCGCGAATTGTTAACAGGAAACTACTGCTATGCAGCTAAACTTGACGCATGTTAATACTCCACAGGAGTTTTCAGAGATGAAACATCTGAAAAGCACAGAATCATGAGCATACTGATAGAGCAAACAGAAAAGGAATTGCGTGCAGAAATCAATTTCTGGAATAAATTTGTAGCCGAGTGGCAGGAGATCAAAAACGAGCCGGTACATCCACGTGCCTTTGAGGCGCTGGATCGTGCAGAATCAAGGCTGGAGTATCTATTAACGGATCAAAACCGGCAGACCGAAAGCAGCGGTTACTCCACACTGTTACATTGAAATCATCTTTCATCGTTCCCGCGCTCACGCGTAGGGATGGATGCCGGCATTCACCGGCATGACGGTTTTGTCTATTTTCGTGGCTTTCGTGATTTTCGTGGTTAAAATGCTTCTCCTCGTCAATCCGCCATCACTGTGCGTTCTGCCGCCCAGGCGCGCAGGTAGTCGATCTTCTCCTTCATCAGCACCGACAGCGGTCTGGTATTGCGAACCTCTTCAAGGATGTGATCCGTCGTCAACGGCTGCTGCTGTGCAAAAGCGCTGTAGAGTGACGCCACCACTGCTTGCTCGATCTCTGCGCCGGAGAATCCATCAGTTGCATCGCTGAGACGATCAAGATCGATAGCTTCGATCTCCTGATCACGCTTCCGCAGATGGATACTAAAGATCTCCCTGCGTACATCAGGACGCGGCAAATCAACAAAAAAGATCTCGTCAAAGCGCCCTTTGCGCAGCAATTCCGGCGGCAATGCTTCAATATCATTCGCCGTTGCGACCAGGAACACCCTGCTGTTGCGCTCGGCCATCCATGTCAGCAGGGTGCCGAGAATACGCTGCGAAGGTCCGCCCTCATCATCGGTCGAGAGCCCCTTTTCAATCTCGTCGATCCACAGCACACAGGGCTCCATGGTTTCCGCCGTGCGCAGAGCATTGCGCAGATTGCGCTCTGTCTCTCCATAATACTTGTTGTAGAGCGCTGCAAAATCAAGCCGCAGCAGCGGCAATTGCCAGGCGCCTGCAATCGATTTGGCTGCCAGGCTCTTTCCTGCCCCTTGAACACCCAGCAGCAGAATGCCTTTGGGCGTGTCCAGTCCGGCAGGCGCTTCATCTGCCAGAAACACGGCGCGCCGCTGCTGCAGCCACTTTTTGAGATGACGCAAGCCGGCGACATCACCGAATTTTGCCGTCTCCATTTCAAATGTGAGCACAGCGTCGCTATCCAGTGTCCTGTATTTGGCCTCGACCAGTTCATCGATATCATCATCTGAGAGAATACCGTCATCATAAATCGCCTGGCGAATCAGACGGCGCGCATCGGAGAGCGTCATGCCCAGCAGATTTTGCGTCATTGCCTGAATCACGGCACTGGTTGCTTTCACGCTCCTGCGGTTTTTTTGCCCCCAGGCAGCACTCTCCTGATGGATGATCTCCGTCAACTGCTCATGCGTCGGCAACGACAGCTCAAAACGCGCCGAAAGCGACTTCAATTCGGCGGGAATCTCTATCTCGGGACCGATAAAGATCAGCGTGTGATCATGATCCGAATGCTGTGTGACTTCACGAATCAGTCTGACCGTGAGGGGATCATCCATCCAGGGATGACTGTCGAGGAACAAATAGAGCCCTGCAGATGCTGCCTGCGAGATCTGCGCCAGCACATCAGAAAGTTTCTGCGGCTGGCGCCGTGTTGGACTATCACTCTCCAGCCGGCTCAACCCGGTTGCAACAGACCAGCGATAGAGGGTTTTTCCGTTGCGCACCGACAATCGCCTGAACAGCGTGATAACCCGCTCCTCGTCAGACGTCTCAATAAAAACCGTCGAAATCCCGGATTCAATGATCAACTCAAGGTCGTGAATGTCGCTCATATTTTATTACCAGACATCATGATTTATTGACTCTTCTGAAAAAGTCTGTACGGAACCAGCGTATTGTCATTTCGACCAAAGGGAGAAATGAGACGTGATTGGCAAATGCGTATCCAATGTAAGTTCTCAATAAGCCCGTGCATTGAATACATTTTGTTAAAACAGATGTCATTGCGAGGAGCCGGAGGCGACGCGGCAATCTGGTTTGGAGATTGCCACGGTCGCTAGGCTCCCTCGCAATGACGGCATTCACACGGGGTGATTGAGAACTTACTATCCAATGCACGGGCTTATTGAAAAGATACAATTTTTTTTCTTGGCAATGTACAGGGAAAACGAATTATGGCACGATAAGCGCGCTTGCCAATACCAATATCAAAACCACCAATATGAGGGAAACAATGACTCGCCCCATTCACCTGCTTTTCACTGCCGTACTCTTGCTGTGGGCGCTGCCTGCCGCAGCCGCTCCACACTATATCAATCCCGAGCCGTTGAGCAAGATCACAGCAAATACTGCTGTTGCCGAATTCAACAAGGATGCACGTATACAACTGCCCGTGATTACATGGGGTGGTGATATTGCAACGATTCTCGCCAATGGCGGCCAGGCGCAGACCCAACCCGGGAGCATCTTCAACAAGGCCAAACTCAATTATCAACTGGTGCGCGAAGACATCTTCTCCACCCAGGTAAAGAACTACCTGTCGGGTAAATCACCCTATCTGCGCGGCACCGCCGGCATGATCAACATGGCGGTCGAGGCGCTGTCGCAGGATCCCCGCACCAAACCCATTGTAATCCACCAGATGACCTGGTCTACAGGCGGCGATGCCCTGGTCGTCAAATCAGGCATCAGCTCGGCGAAGAGTCTCAAGGGCAAGACCATCGCATTGCAGGCCTATGGTCCGCATGTCGATTACATGACCAAGATTCTGGGAGATGCCGGATTGACGGTCAACGATGTTTCGCTGCGCTGGCTACCGGATCTGACAGGCACGGATAACTCGCCAATGGCGGCGTTTCAGCAGGATGATGTCGATGCGGCGTTTGTCATCATTCCTGATGCCTTGACGCTGACGTCCGGCGGCGCAGTCGGCACCGGCGCCGAAGATTCTGTACGCGGCTCACGGATCCTGCTCTCCACGCGTACTGCCAACCGCATTATCGCCGATGTCTACGCCGTGCGCAGCGACTATCTGCAGTCGCATCGTAAAGAGGTACAACGGTTTGTACACGCCCTGCTGAAAGCCGGTGAAGAGCTGCAAGCCCTGGTTGCGGCCAAAAAATCACGCAGCAGCGACTATCGCCAATTGATGTCCGCTGCCGCACTGCTGCTGCTCGATAGTGAAAAAGCTGTTGCCGATGTTGAAGGCCTCTATGCCGACTGTGAATTTGCCGGCTGGCAGGGCAATGTCAACTTTTTCGAAAGCCCGACTTTCCCCCGCTCCCTGGCGCACTTGACCAGCGAGATACAACCCGCCTTCATCTCGCTGGGACTCATAGGAAGTCAGATTCCCCTGCAGAGCGCCGACTGGGATTATGCACAACTGCGTGACGGCCTGAGCCTGACCGGCCCGGCATCCGGACCACGATTCAACCAGGAGGAGGTTGCCATCGTTGTCGCCCAGAAGCAGAGGCAGGGAACACTGAACGAGGGGGAGTTGTTCTCATTTGACATCTTCTTCCAACCGAACCAGAACAGTTTCACTGTCGACCTCTACGACGATGCCTTCAAAAAAGTGGTCGAGTATGCATCAACCTATGGGGGTGCCCTGATCACTGTCGAGGGACATAGCGACCCGCTGGGATATCTGCGCAAAAAGAAGAGTGGCGAGAGCCCCCTGGTGCTGGGACGCATCAAACAGTCCGCCAAAAACCTCAGCCTGTCACGCTCGGTTGCAGTACGGGACAGCGTCATCAGCTACGCGCTGAACCACGGCATCACGCTGGATCAGAGCCAGTTTGCAGTTGTCGGTCACGGCATCTCCAAACCCAAAAACGGGATTTGCGGCAGTGAACCCTGCGCGCCAAAAACCGAAAAGGAGTGGCGCGACAACATGCGCGTTGAATTCCGCATTCTCCAGATTGAGGCTGAATCATCAGTCTTCAATCCACTTTAGGAGCAGAGTCTCATGACGCGCTTCAACAAGAGAAGAATGACATCCACTCCCCGCAGGAAGAGCTCTCTTTTTATGCGGTTCCTTCCTGTCATCATCGTTATCTCCATTCTGTGGAGTTTTTGGACAGAACCGGATGAAGAGAGCACTCCCGAACCTCCCCGAATGGTTGCGTATGGAGAGCAGTCATCTCGCAACGACTGGCCACCGGTAACAAACTCCGGCAGCAGCTTCACCGACGCCAGAGATCTATTAAAAGTCAACTACTATGTCATTCTCGACGGCTCAGGCAGTATGGAGGAGAGTGAGTGCAGTACAGGCAGAAACAAAATGGCGGATGCCATCGATGCTCTTGCGACGTTCGTCAACGCTGTTCCGCAAGATGCCAACATTGGCGTATCGGTGTTTAATAATAATAAGATCATGGAGTTGATCCCGTTGCAGCGTGAAGGCAGCATCAATGCAGCAAAACTCTCACAGATTGTGCCCGGCGGAGCGACTCCGCTGCGATCAGCCATCAAAAGCGCCTATGGTAAAATGGTCTCGCAGGGAAAACACCAGCTGGGGTATGGAGAGTATCACCTGGTGGTGATTACAGACGGCCTTGCCACCGAGGGTGAAGACCCCAGCGCTGTGGTGCGTCAGATGTTGTCCGAGTCGCCGGTCAATCTCTACACCATCGGTTTCTGCATCGGCTCCGACCACACTCTCAATCAGCCGGGATTCAGCACCTACCGGGCCGCTGACAACCTCGCGGCGCTGAAACAGGGACTCAGTGAAGTGCTTGCAGAAGCACCCTCCTTCACACTCGACAGTTTCCGGGAGCCGGTCAAGAAACAGTAATTTTGTGTGACTTCTCAAAAAGTCCGTAGTCTGTTTGCAGCCGTGTAGGATGTGCTGAGCTTGCGAAGCTTCCGCGTCCTGCTCACGCCCCTGATCTACGTCCATGTAGGCCAAGCGCATCTGTCGAGAGAAAAAGAGAATGAACCACGAAAATCACGAAATGCACGAAAATGACAAAATGAGGAGCCTCTTGCAAAACTCTAAAATACGTCATTCCGGCGAAGGCCGGAATCAAGTAAATCAACCACTTGCAAATCAAGATCTATGGATTCCGGCTAAAATCATGCCGGAATGACGGAGTTTTACATGAGGCTCGTTTGATTTGAGATAAGTCTGTTTATGAACTCTCACCTGAAGGGATTTATTGTTGTTCTGATCGTCGGCGTCTCGCTGATTGTTGGAGTGCGCTATGCGCTGCCTATTCTCCTCGACCAACTGCAGAGGGACTCATCTGACTCATCCAATGTCAGGGGCGTACTCAATATCGGCACGGACAACTGGATTGGTTATTTCCCGCTATGCTCTCCCGAAATGCACAGGCGCCTGCATGAGAGTGGCTATACGCTCAACTGTATCGATGACGGGGCAGACTATGCAAAACGCTTCAAGATGCTGAAAAAAGGCAAGCTGCAGTTTGCCGTGGCGACTGTTGATTCGTGGCTTCTGAATGGCAAAAAAGCAAATTATCCGGGGGTCATCGCCAGCGTCATCGATGAATCAAAAGGCGGTGACGTCATGGTGGCACGCAAGAGTGTTGTCGCTGATCTCAACGCATTGAAGAGCCTCACCCCCCTTCCCCGCATCGCCTATACACCGGATTCGCCCAGTGAGCATCTTCTCAAAGCGGTCAGTTCGCATTTTGACCTGCCGTTTTTTCGCGGCAATGACGATAACTGGCGTCTCAAGAGCGATGGTTCAAGCGAGGCGTTGAATGCGCTTCTGCAAGGCGAGGTTGATGTCGCCGTGCTGTGGGAACCCGACGTCTCCCGCGCCCTGGGTGAAACAGGCTTCATCAAACTCATCGGCAGCGGCGACTCGGACAAGCTGATCGTTGATATCCTGCTGGTCGAACGCCGTTTCGCCAAAGAACAGCCCGAGGCCGTGGAAGCGCTGTTGCAAAGCTACTTCGCCACACTCAATCACTACCACCTTAATCACCGGGAACTTGTCAGGGACGTTGCCGAAGAGACATCGCTGGCGGCTGATCAGATCGAGGCCATGCTGCAAGGCGTTGCATGGGCGACACTGAATGAAAACAGCAGTAACTGGTTCAACGACCGTGGACAAAATCCGGGAATCATCGATGCCATCAATATATCGATGGATATTCTGCTGCAACATGGAGACTTCAGCAGCAACCCGCTCCCTGCCAGTGACCCCTACCGCCTCACGAACCGCCAATTTATCTCCGCACTCTACGCCCGGCACACTGGCATCGAGGCGGGTGCAGAGAGAGACCACAGCCCTCTGTTCGCACCATTGAGTGAACGGCAGTGGAAGCAGCTCAAGGCTGTCGGCACCCTCAAGGTGGAACCGGTCAACTTTCGCCGCAGCACGGCTTTTCTCGACGATGAAGGCAGGAGTGTCATTCAGAAAATTGCCGGCAATCTGAAGCGTTATCCCAACTTCCGCGTCCTCATCGAGGGGCATACCGGCATCAGGGGTAATGCCTCTGCCAACCTGTCTCTCTCTGCCGCCAGGGCTAGAGCTGTGATGCAGCAGCTGATCTCAACCTATCAGGTTGATCCGCAGCGCCTGCGGGCTATCGGCTATGGATCCTCGCGGCCACTGAAACGTCAGCAAGGTGAATCATCCAGGAGCTACGGCTATCGCCTGCCCCGTGTCGAGATCACGCTGCTGTCGGAGGCGTATTGATCATGCCGGGGTTATATAAGCAGAAAACGCGCAGCAAGCCGGATCTCTCCCCGGCTGCCATTCAGAGAGCAGTGACAAAAAAGACCATTCAGAAACCCTATGTGCTCTATCCACTGGCGCTAGGACTGCTTGGCGGGCTGGCTGCTGTTGTACTGGAACCCTCTGCATACCTCGTCATTCCAGCGATTATCGGCGCCATGGCTGGCGCCGGCGCCTGGATTTATGACATGACCTTGCGCAGGCAATTTCATGCCGGCGAGTATCTGAAAAAGATTCACGCCATCCTCGAGTCAGACAGAAAAGATTCACTGAAGCATCTAAAACTGACGCTGCAGGATGTCGATGCAGAGGCTGAGCTCAACCAGCTGCAGCGCCTGCAGGCAAAATATGACACCTTTGAAGAGTTGCTCAGGCGCAAACTCAATCCCGGTGAGTTAAGCTTCAATCGCTACCTGAGCATGGCCGAGCAGGTTTTTCTTGCCGCTCTTGACAACCTCAAACGCATTGCCGATATCAAAAAGAGCATTGCCGCCATTGATGAAAAACATATCCGCAAACGCATCGGCAAACTGAGCGCCGATGTATCTGTATCAGCCTCGCTGAATCAGGAGAGAGAGGCATTAACCCAGCGCCTGCAACTTCTGCAGCTGCAACGTGATAAGATTCAGGCGCTTATGACCCAGAATGAAACAGCCATGACCAATATGGATGAAGTGATGGCTGCCATTGCTGAAATGAATACTACGAATCGTCGCGCCACCATGGATATGGAAGATGCCATGCTGGAGCTGGAGAGACTGGCGCAGCGCAGTGCGGATTACTCGAAGCATTGAAGCGCAATAAACCACATAGGATGTGCTGAGCTTGCGAAGCGCATCTGTTGCGATTGATGATGCGCTTCGCAAGCTCAGCACATCCTATGCAAATAACAATACCTCGCAACAAGCCACAAATTATTACCAAATAGAGATAACCGATGTCACAAAAGAACCAAGAGAGTCAACTCATCTTCGCTGACAGGAAAAAACTGCGCGAGGATCTCCATCTCGTCGAACCGCTGCAGATTCATGCCACCGCAGCAACCGATCCGGAACTGGATCAACAGGCTGAGGATGTGGTTGCGCGCATTCTCAAAACCGATATCAACAATGCCAGTGAACATAAGAAGACCAGTACGGCCATCGAACAGATCGGCATGGATCTGCAGAGGGAGGCTGCCAGGCGCAGCGCCATGCTCAAGCAGCCGCTGACCAGGCTGATAGCCGACAGTGAGGAAGGCGGTGAGGTTGCCAAATCACTGATCGATCTCAAATTGCAGGTGGAAGAGCTGGATCCAACCGGCGTCAACCTGGAGTCCGGCTGGGCGACACGCCTGCTGGGATATTTGCCGGGTGTCGGCACCCCCATCAAGCGCTATTTCTCCCGTTTTGAAAACGCATCGACCAGCATCGATGCCATTATCAACTCGCTTGAAAAAGGACGGGAGCAGCTCAAGCGTGACAACATCACCCTCACAGATGACCAGGCGGCGATGCGCGCCCTGACACTGAAGCTGGAAAAGACAGTCAAGTTGGGACAGCTGATCGATCAGCGTCTGCAGAGCAAGCTGGAGAACGACATTCTGGCAGACAGCCAGCAATATAAATTCATTGCAGAAGAGCTGCTGTTTCCGCTGCGTCAGCGTATCCAGGATCTGCAACAGCAACTGCTGGTCAACCAGCAGGGCTATCTGACCACAGAGATGATCATCCGCAACAACAAGGAGTTGATCCGCGGCGTCAATCGAGCGCTCAATACCACTGTCAGCGCACTGCAAGTCGCTGTTACCCTGGCTGTCGCCCTGGCAAACCAGAGAATCGTTCTGCAGAAGGTCCAGGCAATCAACAAGACCACCGAGAACCTGATTGCAGGCACGGCATCACGGCTGCGCACCCAGGGGGCTGCGATTCAGAAGCAGGCGTCTGGCAGCCAGCTGGATATCAATCTGCTCAAACAGGCATTCTCCGACATCCGCATCGCACTCGATGATATCGATGCCTATCGTCAGCAAGCGCTGCCGCAGATGGCTGAAAATATTCTCGAGATGGATCGCATGGCTGCTGAAGCCGCAAAACAGATTCACAAGGTAGAACACGCCGAAGAGGTTGGTAGTGATTTTCCGCTGGAGATTACCGATTAATTAAATAATCCACAGATGCACACAGATTTAGAGATGAAAAATTATCTGTAAATTAAAACAAAGCCGTTGGGTGCAATAAGCTCTGCGCATTGCAGCATAATATTGGCAACCAATTTTTTAACTACGGAACACACGGAAATAACATCGCAATAACTCGGTGTTGTCCGTGTGTTCCGTGGTAAAAATCTGTCATTTATTTTAAGTTATGAACCATAAAAACAGTTATCAACCACCGCGTATTTTTGGCATTCATGCACAGCCGGGGCCAAAATTGCGTCTGCTGTTGATCGCCCTGCCCTTTGCCATTCTGCTAATCTCCTATTTTACGGCTTCGCATTTTCGCCATCAGGAGAACCCCAGGGACAAACTGCTGCCGACAATGTCACAGATGGTTGACGCCGTCGGACGTATGGCGTTCCATGAGGATGTGCGCACCGGAAGATACCTCATGGCCGAGGATACCATCAGCAGCCTGAAACGACTGCTGACAGGCGTATTTCTGGCTGCCATAGCCGGATTGTTTACAGGAGTGGTGCTCGGGCTGTTCCCCGGTTTCAGCATCATGCTCAATCCATTCCTGACATTTATTGCCATGATCCCGCCGCTGGCGATACTTCCAATTCTGTTTATCGCGGCCGGCATCGGAGAAGCTGCGAAGATCACCCTGATCTTTATCGGCATCTTTCCGATCATCGCCAGGGACACCCGCCTCGCCGTGCTAAAACTGCCCGGCGAGCAGATTACCAAGGCGCTGACGCTGGGTGCTTCCCAATTGCAAATCGCATGGCACATTACCCTGCCCCAGGTTCTGCCGCGTCTGCTCGACACCATACGCCTTTCGCTGGGCGCCGCATGGCTGTTTCTGATCGCTGCGGAGGCGATTGCCGCCGACAGCGGACTGGGCTACCGGATCTTCCTGGTGCGCCGTTATCTGGCGATGGACGTCATTATCCCCTATGTCTTATGGATTACGCTGCTGGGCTTTCTCATGGATTTAGGCCTCAGACGGGTGGTTAAACTCGCTTTTCCCTGGTATCAAGGAGCAAGAGAGTGAGCAGCCAGTCCGGTTTTCTGCATATCGAGGATATCTACAAGGCCTATGGCGACAAGCTGGTGCTTGATAATATCGACCTGTCGGTCAAACACGGAGAGTTCTGCACCCTGGTCGGTCCCAGCGGCTGTGGAAAATCGACCCTGCTGCGTCTGATTGTCGGCGCCGAGTTCCCTACCGCCGGTCACATCACTCTGGATAATGAGGTCATAGGCGCACCCGACAGACATCGCGGTATCGTATTCCAGCGCTACTCACTGTTTCCGCATCTCAGCGTCATCGACAATGTCAGCCTTGGTGTCAGACTGGAAAAATCGCTCGGACGCAAGGCCATTCATGACGAAGCGATGGAGTATCTGCGCCGCGTGCGCCTGCAGCAGCATGCTGACAAATATCCCCATCAGCTCTCCGGCGGCATGCAGCAGCGTGTTGCTATCGCCCAGGCGCTGATTATGCAGCCGAAGATCCTGCTGATGGACGAACCTTTCGGTGCGCTCGACCCCGACACCCGTGAGGAGATGCAGCTTTTTCTACTCGAACTGTGGGAACAGCAGCAAATGACCATCTTCTTCATCACCCATGACCTGGAAGAGGCGGCTTTTCTGGGTTCACGACTGCTGGTGCTGTCGCAATACTACAGCGATGACCGCGGTGAAAAACATCCCGGCAGGGGCGCGAAGATTGTTGCTGACCACCAGCTTGCGCACAGGGTATCAGCCACAGGGGTCAAACATTCAGCAGAATTTTCCGCATTGATCGAGCAGATCAGGGAGGCGGGTTTCAATCCGGAGCATCTGCAGCATGTACGTGATTTCAACCTCAAGCATCCGCATGCCTTTCAGACGCTGACCAGCAAAGAGTTAAAACCCTGAAACACAGCGCTGAGCATCAATTCATCCAGCCATGATCGACGGCTATCTCACCCTCTTTTTCAGCGCACTGGGCGCAGCAACCATCCTGCCATTCTCCTCGGAAGCAGTGTTAATAGCCCTGCTGCAGAGCGGCGAATATGACACCTCCCTGCTGCTCTTTGCTGCTTCTGCAGGAAATATATCCGGCTCCGTCATCAACTGGATACTGGGATTCAACCTGCTGAAGTTGAAACAGAGATCCTGGTTTCCATTTCATGAAAAAAGTATCGAACGCGCCTCACAGCAGTTTCGTCACTATGGAGTGTTGTCACTGCTGTTTGCCTGGGTTCCGATCATCGGAGATCCACTGACATTGATCGCAGGTTTTTTCAAAACACCCTTTTTGCTGTTTCTGCTGCTGGTCTCTATCGGCAAGATAGGCAGGTATCTAGTGCTTGCAGGGCTGTTTTAAAGCCAGCAAGATGAGCCACCACAAAACAGAGAATCTATTAACCACAGATAGGAGATACAAACCACCGAACAGACGGAAATGAAAACCTGAATAATTCCCTGTAGTCCGTGTGTTCCGTGGAAAAAAGGCCTGTAGAAGGGTGGTATAAGCGGAGCGCATCCCACCGTCTCCGGTGCAATGCGCGGAGCTTATTGACACCCTACGCTCGGTGAATCGTTGCAGACAGGGGGATGGGTATTATTTAATCACGGATGCAAACAGATACTCTTACATCTCTTAAATCTGTGTTTATCTGTGTGCATCTGTGGTGAAATAATTTTGATTGATCACCCGGATTTTTCCAAGTCAGCATGACAATTCATCATGGTCAAACCCAAGCTCTCTGAGAACCTTTCTGAGACGGCGCAGCGCATCAAGTTGTATCTGGCGCACCCGCTCCCTGGTCACATCGAGTTCCCGTGCAACCTGCTCCAGGGTTGAGACCTGATAGCCATGCAGCCCGAAGCGGCGCTCGATAACCACCTGCTGTTTCTCCGTGAGCTGCCCGAGCCACTCGTCGACAAGATCCTTGACGTCCTCTTTCAACAACGCCTCGGTCGGATCCTCACCGGCAATATCAGCAATGGTATCCAGCAACGGGCGCTGAATATCCTTGCCAACAGGCGCATCCACGCTGGTCGAATGCTCACTCAGCACCTGCAGGTGACGCACCTCGGCGACAGACTTTCCTGTTGCATCTGCGATATCCTGCGCCGTCGGTTCATGATCAAGCTGCTGCATCAGCTGACGCGCCGTGCGCAAACACACATTGACCTCCTTGACAACGTGCACCGGCAGACGGATGGTACGCGTCTGATTCATCAGAGCACGCTCGATGGTCTGCCGGATCCACCAGGTTGCATAGGTTGAGAAACGAAAACCGAGCTCAGGATTGAATTTTTCGACGGCCCTGATGAGACCGATGTTGCCCTCTTCGATGAGGTCAAGAAGCGCCAGCCCGCGATTGAGATAACGTCTGGATATCTTCACGACCAGGCGCAGATTGCACACGATCATGCGCGCTCTGGCAGCTTTATCGCCCTTATGGGCGCGACGTGTCAGATCAACCTCCTGCTCTGCTGTCAAAAGTGTCGACAGGCCGATCTCATTGAGATACATGCGTGTGGCGTCAAATTCAGAAGTCACACGAGCAACAGCAGGTTTTTTTGGCGCCTGAGACTTCTTGAGCGCGAGCTCATTCACTACTTTGCTGCGACTCTTTGCCTCAACATCAGAAGCAGCATTCTCCTCGGATGAATCCATCATTTCCCCCAATTTTTGGCTATTTCAGATAGCTATTATTTTTATTATTATTGATTCACTACGCCGTAATTTAACACGGTTTGATGCACAACATGGATATTCTTTATCAGTTCAAGGTGTTAGGTTTTAGGTTTTAAGTGAGACTGATTCCCACGCCCCCCATGGTAACCCATGCCTTGGATGGAATTACCCGAAGATGAACGATTGCGTGGTAAGCATTCCTACGCAGGAGCGTGGGAACGAGAAACCTAAAACTTAAAACCTAAAACCTAATACTTTTTACCTAAATATTTCAGAGGATTTTCCGCCTCTCCATTGTGGCGGATTTCAAAATGCAGGACAGCTTTGCCGGATAATCCACCCATGGTTGCGATAGGCGCACCGCGGCTTACCCACTCCCCCACTTTCACCAGGCGCTTGCGATTGTGCGCGTAGACACTCAGGTAAGCACTGTTATGTTTGATGATAATGAGCTGACCATAGCCTTTCAGTCCATCATCACTATAAACAACCTCTCCCGATTCTGTTGCAGAGATCCCCTTTCCCTCCACGCCACTGATCAAGATTCCACGTCTGCCCGGATCCGATGCTCGATATGACTTGATGACCTTCCCCTTGACCGGCCACTTCCAGCGCAGTTTTGAATCAGGCAGAAAAGTATGCTTGTTGCTGCTCTCCTCCATCTTTGTCATGAGCGACTGTTTGATCTGCTCAGCCTGTTTGGCCGACTCGGCTTGCTGTTGCTGCTTATGCTTTGATTTTACGGAATCTGATGTGTGATTACTGTGTTGCTTAGGCCTTGGTTGTGACTGACGGGGGGGGGCTGCTCGAGACTTTTCTGCGAGCTTTTTGTTGGCGCTTTTATTGATACTTGACTGGGGATTTTTCGCACCGCCACGCGGCATTTTCAAGCGTAACTTTTGACCAGACCTGAGATGATATGGCGCCTCGAGTCCATTCCATTTGGAAATATTGCTTGCACTGACTCCGGAGCGATGTGCAATCAAACTGAGTGAATCTCCAGGCTGCACAACATAGTCGCTGCCACTGATGGGAGAAGGCTTTGATCCCGGCAGCGTCACACGGCTCTCATAAGGCGCTCGCCATTCACCGCTGCTGCTGCATCCGGCCAATATCAGCAGTGACAGCAAGCACGGTAGTAATGCAGTGAATTTCATACCGGATTTCAGGTTAACTTCACCACGATGACAACTGCAGTGATCAAAGCGACCACTCCCCAGCCGATCCAGTCGATATAGTGGCGCAGTTTCGCCTCCATCTTCTCACCGCCCCAGGCCATCAGCATTGCCACCAGAAAAAAGCGTGCTCCACGTCCAAAAAAGGATGCCACGACAAATGGCGCGAAAGGCATGGCTATGGCCCCTGCCGTGATGGTAAAGACTTTGTAGGGAATCGGAGAGAATCCGGCAAGAAAGATCGCCCAGAAACCCCACTCGTCAAACCACGATTTTGCAGTCAGGTATCTTTCAAAATAGCCGCTCTGCAACAGCCAGGGTTCGATCACATCAAACAGCGTTATGCCAATCAGATACCCGGCAACTCCTCCAGCCACCGAGGTGAGGGTTGTCAAAAGAGCGTACCAGAGTGCGCGCTTCGGAGATGCAAGGCTCATTGGCGCCAGCATCACATCCGGGGGAATCGGAAAAAAGGAGGACTCGGCAAAACTCAAGCCGCCAAGATACCAGGGAGCATGCGGATGACGCGACCAACTTAATACCTTGTCATAGAGAGAGGAAAACATCGACATCTTGTGCTCCATCAGTGCAATAATTTAGGTTTCAGAATTTTTGCATTGATGAAGCACTACGTCACCCCACCAAGCAGCGGAACAAATGAGACCCGCTCAAGAAACTCTTTTTCATAACCTTCCTGTGTACGTGTAACACGGATCAGGATCTGCTCCTCACTGTCGCCAATCGGCATGATGATCACCCCGCCGGGGCGCAACTGTTCCACCAGTGCATGCGGTATACCCTCAGGCGCAGCAGTCACAAGAATGCCGTCATAAGGCGCATACTCCGGCATCCCCATGCCGCCGTCACTGTATCTGAGACGAATATTGCGCAGCTTGAGCTGTCGAAAACGATGGCGCGCCTGGTCACTCAATGCCCTGATGCGCTCGACACTCTGCAGACGACGCACCAGCCGGGATAAAATCGCCGCCTGATAACCCGACCCCGTTCCTACCTCCAGAACCTGTTGCATCGGCTGAGTCTGCAGCAGCACTTCCGTCATACGCGCCACAATATAGGGCTGCGAAATTGTCTGCCCATGACCGATGGGGAGAGCCGTATCTTCATAGGCGCGGGAAGCGAGCGCCTCTTCGACAAAACAGTGGCGTGGAATTTCACGCATCACACTCAAGACCCGCCGATCTTTTATGCCCTGCTCTTTCAAGCGTTTGATCATGCGATCTCTGGTTCGCTGCGATGTCATGCCGATGCCGCTAAAATCCGGATTCGTCATCCTGGTGCTCCGTCAAGGTTGTATTGATGGGTTCAGTTGGCCTGTCAGTGTTCATGGCAAGGCACGCCTCGAAGCAAATGGCCTTAGTCCTTTGCAAGAGGTGTAACGCCGCCATGGGCGCTGACAGGCCAACCCTTCGGGCGCTACTGTGGTGCTCCGCCACTGCGTTACAGCACTTGACAAGGACTAAGGCCATTGCCTGCGTACTGTGTCTTGTTGCGAAGCACCACAGTAACGCTGCATCCATCAATACAACCTTGACGGAGCACTAGATCTCCTTCAACCATGCTGCTGTCTGTTGCAGCTGACGGTGGTTTGTCAGATCAACCTTCAGCGGTGTGACCGAGATGTAACCACTGCGCACAGCGTGAAAATCAGTTCCCGGTCCGGCATCCTGTTCAGCTCCCGGAGGACCCACCCAGTAGATCGGGTGACCTCGCGGATCTCTCTCCTTATAAACAGGTTCCGCCTTGTGACGATGCCCCAGACGGGTTGATTGATACCCCTTGATCTCACTCCAGGGCAAATCAGGAACATTCACATTGAGGATCATATCTGTTGTCAGTGACGGATCAGAGAGACGCCGCACCAGCTCCAGCGCAGCCCTGGCTGCACTCTCAAGATGTTGAGGAGAAAAGGAGTTTATCGATATGGCCATTGCCGGAAGCCCCAGAAAACGCCCTTCGGTCGCTGCTGCAACAGTGCCGGAATAGAGTACATCATCACCCATGTTGGCACCGTTATTGATGCCGGCGACGACCATATCCGGCTCCTCTTCAAGCAATCCGGTAATGGCGACATGCACGCAATCGGTCGGCGTGCCGTTGACGCTGATAAAGCCGTTTTCATGCTGCCTGGTGCGAAGCGGGTTTTCCAGCGTCAGGGAGTTGGAAGCGCCGCTGCGGTCGCGATCCGGAGCAATGACCGTCACCTCGGAAAACTGCTGCAGCGCATTTGCCAGCGCAGCAATTCCCGGCGCCTGATAGCCATCATCATTACTGATCAAGATTTTCATACAGCAGTAGAGTAAAACTAAACCAAAATAGGGTATATTCGGAATGCAATATACTGCAAAACGCGCGCGAGGGCATCCTGTGAGTAACAAAGAGCAAGATGAGAAGGAAAAAACTTTCCTCGATGAGATGTCCGGAGTGACGCCGCTGCAGAGAAAAACCACTCAACCATGGAAACAACGCCCTGCTCCACGGCCCCTGCCCAGGGCGCCGGAAACCGTGCAGGACGAGTTTGTCGATGTGCATATCACAACCCATGATTTTCTCGAGTTCCGCCGGGACGGCATCCAGCACAGACTCTTTCAGGATCTGCAGCGCGGTGTCATTAAACCCGAGAGTACGCTTGATCTGCACGGGTTGCGGGTCGCCGAAGCACGCAGGGAGTTGGCGCAATTCATCCCCTGGTGTGCACAGCGGGGATACCGCTGCGTAAGAATCATTCACGGCAAGGGACAGCGTTCCGCCGAACAACAGCCGATCCTCAAGCAGAAGATCAATCAATGGCTGCCGCAGCGCAAAGAGGTACTCGCCTTTGTCTCGGCGCCCCGATGGGATGGCGGAACAGGCGCTGTTTATGTGCTGTTATCGATGAAATTCCAGGATTGAATCCCAATCCCCCCTAGCCCCCCTTTTGCAAAGGGGGGGAATTAAGTCTCCCTGTGTCAGAATCATCTGGAGATCTCTACATTGCTGTTGATAGTTATTCTCATTCGCGTTAGAATCCACATCCTTACTACTCACCCTCTTTGGAAATAGAACGAATGCGAATAAAAATTGCCATGCTGATGCTGCTCCTGTTTGCCAGTATCCATACCAGTTGGGCAGACTCCAATGAAGTCCATCTCTACTCTG
>JAIVTC010000178.1:0-10478 GCA_048629055.1 Candidatus Bathyarchaeota archaeon | reverse complement strand
ACGCTTCCGACAAGATGGTCATCATCGATACCAAGACGCAAAAGCTGGAAGCGATGATCGATGTCGACAAGAAGCCGCATCCAGGTCCTGGCGCCAACTGGAACGACGAGAAGTGCGGCCCCGTCGGTGGAACGACCCACCTGGGTGTTGGCAAGGTGACTGTATGGGGCAACGATCCTGCAGGTCATAAAGATCAGGCGTGGAAAATCTGCTACGAAGTTGAAACAGACGGCCCCGGCGTGTTCCTGCGTACGCACCCCAACTCAGACTACGTTTGGGCTGACCAGACCAAGCATCCGGAGCCGGAAGTGCAACAAAGCGTTCAGGTCATCAGCAAAAAGACGCGTGAGATCGTCAAGACCATTCAGCTGACCGATGTTGAAGGTTATGCGGCAGTCCATTTTGAGTTCAACAAAGATGGCACTGAAGTCTGGGCCTCTGTATGGAACCGTAAGGACAGTAAAGAACCCAATGGTGAGATCATCATCTTCGACGCCAAGACACTCGAAGAGAAGGCTCGCGTCAAGGGGCTTTACGCACCGACCGGTAAATTCAACGTCTACAATCGTGTTAACCACGTAACTTAAATAGAGTGTAGCAACTCTGGCGGACACAGCGTAATCACACTGTGTCCGCCTTTTTTCTAAATCGCAGGGGAGAATTGAGATGGCGACAGAGATGAAAAAACCCGGACTGTTTTCACGCCGGGTGACAAAAGGCGCCACCATCGGTGGCGCACTGTTGTTCTTTATTCTCGGCATCCTCTTCTGGGGTGGCTTCAACACCGCCATGGAAGCCACCAACACCCTGGAGTTCTGCATCTCCTGTCATGAAATGGAAGATAACGTCTACCAGGAGTACAAACCCACCATCCACCACTCGAACCGCAGCGGCGTACGTGCAACCTGTTCCGATTGTCACGTTCCCAAGCCCTGGATTCACAAGATGGTGCGTAAAATAGAGGCGAGCAAAGAAGTCCTGCACAAGATATTAGGAACCATCGATACCCCTGAAAAATTTGACAACCATCGTCTGCAACTGGCAAAAAATGTCTGGAAGACGATGAAAGCGACGGATTCACGCGAATGCCGCAACTGTCACAACTTTGAATCCATGAACCCGGCTTTTCAAAAGCCGCGGGCGCGCAAGCAGCATTTGAACGCATTCGAGACAGGCCAGACCTGCATCGACTGCCATAAAGGCATCGCCCATAAGAATGTGCGCGACCAGCTTAGCGATGAAGAGCTGGAGGAGTTGGAGAAGCCTAACCCGGCCTTTAAGCGCGAAGTTCCACAGCTCTATCTGGACGGCTTGAAGCTGGCCGAACAGCAGGAGAAGGAAGCTGCTGAAAAAGAAGCTGCTGAAAAAGCGAAGCTCAAAGAGAAGAAAAAGAGAGCCAAAGCAGAGACCCAGAAACGCATCGATGAAGCTGTCGACAAAGCTGTCAAGGCTGCGCTGGCAAGTGCTGCTGCAGCTGCGCCTGTTGTAGCAGCTGCAACTGTCGAAGCACAGCCGGCCGAAGCTGCCCCGGCTGAAACAGCAGCCGCCCCGTCTGAAGCTGCCGCACAACCCTCCTCAGGCGCAGCCTCAGCCGGCAGTGATGTTGACTGGAGCAATGCTCCCTCTCGTGAAATCACCCTTTTCTACCCCGGCCAGTCTTCGATGGAGTGGATGCTGACCGGCAAGGATCACGGTGGAGCGCGCCCCTTCGTTAAATTAGGCGACCGCTGTTTCACCTGTCACGACAGGGAAGCGGACAAGATGGGACAGAAGATCGTCACTGGAGAGAAACTCGAGCCTGAGGAGACCCTGATTCCCGGCAAGCGCGGCAGTATCCCTGTCAGCGTACAGGCCATGCATGATGATGAAAACCTCTACATGCGCTTTGAGTGGGAAAACAGCGAACACACCCCGGCTCCTTTTGTTGATGGTGGCAAGATGGATCCTGACAACCCCATGAAACTCGCCATCATGTTCGCCACCGACGACGTCAAATACGCAGCACAGGCCGGCTGTTGGGGAACCTGCCACCATGATCTCGACACCATGCCTCACAATCCGGGTGAAAAGGTTACCAAATACATCACCGAGAGCCGCAGCAAAGTCGAGATCAAGGGCAGGCGCGGCAAAAAACGCGGTGGCTGGGATAAACGCAAAGAGGATGCCGACATCCAGAGTGAAATGGACCAGGGCCACTTTATGGATCTCCTTCGCTACAAATCAGGAAAGGGTGAGAGCGAAGATGGTCATATCCTCGCTGACCGTGTGATGGAAGGCGGTCATGGCTCGCAATTCAATGCCTCTCTGAATGGCGACACCTGGGTGGTCGAGATGAAGCGCAAGCTGCAATCCGACAAGCCCGGTGATGTCAGCATGACGCTGGACAAGATCTATAACTTCGGTTTTGCCATCCATGACGACTACACCAGTGCGCGTTTCCACCACGTCTCACTGGGTTACCTGCTTGGTTTTGACAATGACAGTGACAAAGTCGAGGTGAATGCAGTAAAACGCTAAGTCCGTCATCCCGGCGTAGGCCGGGATCCATACCTGCTGTTTATCGCAATTTTCCTGGATTCCGGCATTCGCCGGAATGACGGGTATAACGGCAAGACAGCCCTCTTGATCTCACATTGCTACTAGTAATCCTTGAGAGACCAACATGTTTACAAATGAGTCAAATTTTAAAAATGGCTCTCGCAAAGCCGCAAAGAACGCCAGGAAAAACCTTTGCGGTCTTGGCGTCTTGGCGAGAGGAAATGTTTTTTTCATGCCTTATCAGTCTGAGGTGTAGCCTCGCTAGCTATGATTCGTATTCTGCCATTATTGCTCTCTTTCATCTCCGGCTCAGCGCTGGCTGCAACCACGCATGAGATTGAAATCTTCAAATTCAAGTTCCTGCCCGCCGAGATCACCATCGAGGCCGGAGACACCATCCGCTGGACAAACAAGGAGAAACGTCAGTACCACAGCGTCTGGTTCGAACAGCTTGGAGAGAAAGAGCCGGACTACCTGTTCCCCGGCGACTTCTATGAAAGAACCTTCGATGAAGCGGGCGACCTCCCCTACCGCTGCGGACCACATCCTAAAATGACCGGGGTGGTGCATGTCAAAAAGGCAGCTGAAAGCAAAACCTCCTCCGGCAATGCACAAAAGAGTGCTCCTTTGGATGCAATCACCGGGTCACGCCGTGCTGAAATACTCTATATCCTGAAGCACGACTGTGGCTCCTGTCACGGTATGACACTGCAGGGCGGGCTCGGCCCCTCGTTGAAACCTGACGCGCTCGAAAAGCTCACGCAAGAGCAAGTGGCCGTCACCATCAACCATGGCCGTCCCGGCACCCCCATGCCACCTTGGAAACCATTTTTCAGCGAACATGAAGCAAATTGGCTGGCGCAGCAACTGAAGCAGGGAACAGTGGAGCAAAAAGAATGAAAAGGCTAATTTCTCGAGTGAGGCCAAGTATCAAACTTACCAGCCATGAAAGAGATCATTTTTTTCTCGCCAAGACGCTAAGATCGCAAAGGTTTTTCTTGGCGTTCTTTGCGCCTTTGCGAGAGTCATTATTGAAATCCCCCCCATTTGTAAAGATGTTGGCCACTCAAGGACTACTGGTTATCCTGTTTCTCACAATGGCAGCAGCGAATGCTCAGGAGAGCTGTGAAATACGCGGCACCGGCGACCTTGGCATTATTGTCGAACGCGCAAACGGCAGTGTTCTGGTCGTCGATACCAGCGCCCGCAAAACCCTGTTCAGAATCGAGGAGTTGGGCGACCTCTCTCACGCCTCTGTGGTCTACTCACGCGATGCGCGCTACGCCTATCTCTTCGGGCGCGACGGCGGCCTGAGCAAAATCGATATCCTCTGCGGCAAGCTGGTAAAACGCATCGTGCAGGGCGGCAACAGCATCGGCGGCGCCATTTCCCAGGACGGCAGCCTCATCGCCGTTTCAAATTATGAGCCGGGCGGAGTCAAAATATTCTCCTCGGACGACCTGAGCCTGGTGGCGGACATCCCGGCGACAAAAATCAGCGGCGGCAAGAATTCCAAGACCGTCGGTTTGGTCGATGTCCCCGGACAACGTTTCGTCTTCAGCCTCTATGACAGCGGAGAGATCTGGATCGTGGAGATGCGCGATCCAAACAAACCCAGCATACAACGCTTTGAAAAGATCGGCATTCAACCCTATGATGGACTGGTGACGCCGGATGGACGCCACTATATCGCCGGCCTGTTCGGTGAAGACGGCATGGCATTACTGGATCTGTGGCATCCTGAGAAAGGCGTGCAGCGCATCATGGACCACTACGGACGCGGCGAGCAAAAATTGCCGGTCTACAAGATGCCGCACCTCGAAGGCTGGGCGATGGCTGGAAGCCGCGCTTTCCTTCCCGCTGTAGGCCATCATGAAGTACTGGTCGTTGAAAGCAATGATTGGAAGCAGCAGGCGCACATCAAGGTTCACGGACAGCCCGTGTTTGTCATGGCAAGGCCGGATGGACGCCAAATCTGGGTCAACTTCGCCTTCCCCGACAATGACACCATTCAGGTCATCGACACTGAAAGCCTGAAAATCATCAAAACGCTGAAACCGGGCAAAGGGGTGCTGCACATGGAATTTACACCGCGTGGCGAGGCTGTATGGATGTCCGTGCGTGACGAGGATCAAATACAAATCTTTGACACCGAGACGCTGGAGTTGCTGGCGACCCTGCCGGCAGCAAAACCCAGCGGCATCTTTTTTACGTCACGCGCACATAAAACGGGGCTTTGACAATCATGAATCCTCTGAAACAGGCTCTGCTCAATGATTATCAGCGTGATTTTCCACTGCAGAGCAGGCCCTTTGCACAGATTGCCAAAGCGCACAATACAGATACAGCCACCATTGTGCAGCTGTTGGAAAAACTGAAAAAGAAGAGATTGATCACCAGAGTAGGCCCCGTATTCCGCCCCAACACCATCGGCGTCAGTACGCTGGCAGCCATGCAAATTCCCGAGAGCAAGCTGGAAGCAGTAGCAAAGCTCGTCAGCAACTACCCTGAAGTCAATCATAACTACGAAAGAGAGCATGCCTATAATCTCTGGTTCGTCGTCACTGCCTCCGATCAGCAGCATCTTGAGGATACTTTACTGAGTATTGAAAAATTGACCGGCACTGCTGTCATGCGTTTGCCGTTGGTCAAAGAACACCATATCGACCTGGGTTTCAAAATGCCCCTGCATGGGAAAGAGTCCTCCCCTGTTGTTAAAAAACATCGCTCCTCCACCGCTGTCGTCAAACATAGCACCCAGCCTGATGACGCCATACACCGACAGCTGATTGTCGAGATCCAGTCAGGTCTGCCGCTGGTAGAACGTCCCTATGCTGAAATTGCACAAAAAGTGGGGATCGATGAGCAGGAAGTCATGCGACGCATCGAGATCATGCTTACCACCGGCGCCATACGACGCATGGGAGTTGTAGTGCGGCACCATGAAATGGGCTATCGCGCCAACGCAATGCTGGTATGGGATATTGCAGATGACCGGGTCAATGAAGTGGCAAAGCAGTTGAGTGCGGTCGATTGCATTACCCTCTGTTACCAGCGCCCACGCCATCTGCCTCACTGGCCTTACAACCTCTTCACCATGATTCACGGCAAGGAGAGGCAAATCGTGGAGCAGCGCATCGAAGAGATCGTGCAGCAATATGGCCTCAGCGACATACCCAGGGCCACCCTGTTCTCGCTGCGGCGGTTCAAGCAGCGCGGCGCATGCTATAGTTATGCACAACCTGAAACCCACTTTCAAATAGCCAGCAATGGATGAATCACTGGACGCGGTCAACCGCAACATCATCAACACATTGCAATACAGCTTTCCGATCTGTGACCATCCCTTTCGCGAAGCAGCAGAATCTCTGCATATCACCGAAGCCGAGTTGCTGGAACGCATCGAGGAGATGCGTGAGAATGGAGTACTGACCCGCTTCGGCCCCCTCTTTAATATAGAAAATATGGGCGGCGCATTCTCACTCTGCGCCATGAAGATACCCGCAGCAGAGTTCGACCGTATCGCACAACAGGTCAATGCCCTGCCCCAGGTCGCCCACAATTACCAACGCGACCATGCAATGAACATGTGGTTCGTACTTGCCACTGAGACCCTCGAAGAGAAGCTGAAAACCATAGAAGAGATAGAACAGCAGACAGGCTACAGGGTTTACGACATGCCCAAAGAGAAGGAGTATTTTGTCGGTCTCTATCTAAATGTGTAGAAACCTGTCATTGCGAGCGCAGCGCAGCACTAATTTTGCTCGGAGAAAAATTGAACGCGCCTTGCGCGACCCGAAGGGTAAATTACAAGGATGTAATTTATAATCTCGAGCTGCGCAAAACCGCAAAAACCCCGGATTGCCGCGTCGTTCCACTCCTCGCAATGACAGAGTTGTAGGGTGTCAATAAGCGGAGCGGAGCGCATAGCACCGTAATCCTGGCATTCATCATCAGGTTGATAGTGACAACAAACACATGAAAATTGCTGACCTTGATCACCAAATCGTCGTCGCCACACAAGCCGGCCTGCCGCTTGACCCTCAGCCCTACCACCGTATTGCCGAACAACTGGGTGTAGAAGCCTCGCTGATCCAGGAGCGCATGCGGCAAATGCTGGAAGATGGGCGCATGCGCCGCATTGCCGCTGTTCCCAACCACTACAAGCTGGGTTATGTCGCCAACGGCATGTCGGTGTGGAATGTCCCGGATGAGCGCGTTGACCAACTCGGTGAACAGCTAGGTGCATTGGAGTATGTCAGCCACTGCTATCGCCGCCCCCGCTATCTGCCTGAATGGCCCTATAATCTGTTCGCCATGGTGCACGGGACCAACCGCAATGAGGTCATGGAAAAAGTCCGCCGGATTGCGTTATTATTAAATGATGCGGACCAGGGACACGAAGTCCTGTTCAGCACGAAAATTCTGAAAAAAACAGGTATGCGCTTCAAAAGTTCGTCATGAGGTAACCACAGATGTTCCGCATCAGCCAGTACATGCAGCAGATTCACCAGCCCACACCGCTGGGTCCAAAACGTAATCCGCCCGGCCCGGTCGTCATCTGGAACCTGATTCGCCGCTGCAACCTCACGTGCAAGCACTGCTACTCCATTTCGGCAGACAAGGATTTCCCCAATGAACTCTCCACCGAAACCATCTTTAAAACGATGTATGATCTGCGTGAATTCGGTGTGCCTGTGCTGATACTGTCAGGCGGAGAACCCCTGCTGCATCCCGATATCTTCAAGATCTCCGCCTACGCAAAAGAGCTGGGATTTTATGTCGGCCTCTCGACCAACGGCACGCTGATCGATGAGAGCAACATCCGGAAGATTGCCGACGCAAACTATAACTATGTTGGCATCAGCATCGATGGAATGCGCGAAACCCATGATTTGTTTCGCCGCAAGCAAGGTTCGTTTGATGCTGCAATGAACGGTATTCGCATGTGCCGCGACCACGGCATCAAGGTCGGCCTGCGCTTTACCATGACCCGGGACAATGCCACCGAGTTGCCCGACCTGCTGCAGCTGATGGATGATGAAGAGATCGACAAGTTCTACTTCTCGCACCTGAACTATGCCGGCCGCGGCGACAAAAACCGCAAGGATGACGTCGAGCATCAACGCACCCGTGATGCCATGAACCTGCTGTTTGACGCCAGCATGAAGGCAGTACAGCAGGGTCAGGAGCGTGAGTTTGTCACCGGAAACAATGATGCCGACGGCGTCTATCTGCTGCACTGGGTGCGCAAGCACTATCCGCAACAGGCCGAAGCAATACAGGCCAGGCTCGAGCAGTGGGGCGGCAACAGCTCTGGCGTCAATATCTCCAACATCGACAACCTCGGCAACGTGCATCCGGATACCATGTGGTGGAACTATAACCTCGGCAATATCAAGGAGCGCCCCTTCTCCGAAATCTGGACGGATATCAGCGACCCGCTTATGGCAGGATTGAAGGCGTCACCACGTCCACTGCGGGGACGCTGCGGCGTATGCAATTACCGCAACATCTGCGGCGGCAACACCCGCACGCGCGCCTTCCAGATGACAGGCGACCCCTGGTGGGAAGACCCCGGCTGCTACCTGAGCGATGAAGAGTTGGGCATTGACGCTGCAAAAATTGCAGGAGATCAGCCTGAACCCCCGGGACTGGAAACACGGGAGATACGTTTTGCAAGTTGACATGCCTATGAAGTTTTATTCCATCCTGCTCGCCCTATGCCTTGCCATCCCGGCAATGGCAAACGCACAGGAATACACTGTCGAAAACATCGAAGACGGCGACACCATCACTATCATCAATCTCGATGGTGAATCCGAACGCATCCAGCTATCCGGCATCGATGCGCCTGAAGATACAGAGAATGCCAAGCTGAAACTCGACATGCAGAAAAAAGGCCTGTCCAAAGAGAGCTTGCTGGAGATTGGCGAACTGGCGACCGGCTTCCTCAAGAGTGAAGTGGCAGCCGGGCAAAAGGTAACGTTGCAAGGCGACTTGAGCCAGCGCGATAAATATGGACGCACGCCCGCCATCGTCATCAATGAAAAAGGCCGCTCACTGAACCTACTCATGGTCAGGGAGGGATACGCTATTCTCCTGAAACGTTACCCGCTGGAAGAGAGTTTCAAAAGCGCCCTTGAAGAGGCGCAACAACATGCCAGATCCAGCAACAGCGGGTTATGGAAAAGCCATCCTGAAATCATGACGACATGGAGTGCCCTGGAAAAATAGTTTGCAGTTGTAGGTTGGGCAAAGGAGCGATAGCGACGTGCCCAACGGATGCAATGCTTGTTGGGCACGTCGTGCCTCCTTTGCCCAACCTACCATGGCACAGGGTTTTTGAGAGATTACAATCTATGGAGTTAAAAACATGATTAAAACGTATTTTCATCTGGTACTCTTCGCATTCGTTTTCGCTGCATCCCCGCTTCTGGCTGATGCACCGCTGGATGATGAACTCAGCACAGCAATGAGTCTGGAACCCGATGTTGCAAATGGCAAACAGGTTTACAAACTTTGCATGGCCTGTCACCAGGCAAACGGCTGGGGTCTGCATGACGGCTCCTTCCCGCAACTCTCGGGTCAGCATCGCAGTGTTATCATCAAGCAGATTGCCGACATTCGCGCCGGCAATCGTGACAACCCGCAGATGTATCCCATCGCTAAAGAGTCTGTGATGGGAGGTCCGCAGGCGATCTCCGATGTCGCAGCATATATCGACACCCTGCCGATGGATCCCGAACCGGGAACTGGCAGGGGCATCAAGCTGGAAAGAGCCGAAAAACTCTTCTACAGAAAATGCGCCGAGTGCCACGGCGCCGACGGCGGCGGCGATGCCGAAAGGTTTTTTCCGCGCATTCATGGTCAGCACTATGAATACCTGCTGCGGCAGATCAAGTGGATACGCAATGGCAAACGCAGGAATGCCAATCCCGTCATGGTCAAGCGCGTCAAGAAGATGAAAATGGAAGACTTGGAGCTGCTAGCGGATTATGTCTCCCGTATGAAACCGCCCAGTGACCTACTGGCCGAACCCGGCTGGAAAAACCCGGATTTTCAGTAGCCGCAGACAGAAAAGTATAAAGAATGTTTAACCACAGATGAACACGGATGCACACAGATATTCCTGTATCTTTAGATCTGTGTTTATCTGTGTGCATCTGTGGTTAATTTTTCTTTGTTGCTCACCATAAAAAGCCAGATATAACCGGAGATTCCCGCTATCAGGGAGGCGAAGAGTATCCCTGTCTTGGCCATCAGCAGTAGCTCCTCACTCCCTGCAAAACCAAGCTGGGCGACAAAGATAGACATCGTAAATCCGATCCCGGCCAGCAGGGAAACCCCCATGATCTGGGTGAATCTTGTATCCTTTGGCAGCACCGCGACACCGAGTCTCAGCACCAGCCATGCACCTCCTGAAATACCGATGAATTTCCCGGCCAACAATCCCAACACCACCCCCGCCATGACCGGATGCGTCATGGTCTCTCCAATGGAGCCAAACTCCAGCGGAATGCCTGCGTTGACCAGGGCGAATATCGGGATGACCAGATAGGCCACAGGCATGTGCCACAGGTGCTCGAGACTCTGCAGGGGTGCCTGAACGCTGTGTACTCCGTTTTCCAGCGCCTGCACCACGGCGCGCAGTGCGTCATTGGTCATAATGCTCTGACCCGGCTGGTGACTGGCTTTAAAACGCTCCATCAGCTCCCGGACATGTTCAGCGAAGCGCTCCGGATTGTATTTTGGCGTTGCAGGCACCGACAAGGCGCCCAGAATTCCCGCCAGAGTTGCATGTACCCCAGACTGCAGCATCGCATACCATAGAAAAACCGCCACAATAAAATAGGGCAGGGTTTTACGGATGCCGATCACGTTGAACAGCAGCAACAACACAAACAGTCCAACGCTGATAAACAATGGAGTCAGCGCAA